>CBFDCK010000037.1:0-23645 GCA_965603285.1 uncultured bacterium | reverse complement strand
TAAAGGTCTGCATAATCCAAACCGTAACCGACCACCCACACATCTGGAATTTCGAACCCCAGGTAGTCAACTGGTGCTGCCTCAATGTCACGCTGCTTCTTAACCAACGCACAGGTATGTAATGATGCTGGATTGCGCCCCTCAAGGATATTGAGCAAATAACCGAGTGTGTGACCGGTATCTACGATATCCTCAACGATCAGGATGTGCTGACCTTCAATTGGTTCGCGCAAATCCATAAGGATCCTAACCGCGCCCGACTCGGTAGTTCTGCCATAACTTGACAATGCCATAAAATCAACCACATGGGGAACGCTTATGTGGCGGGTGAGATCAGCCAGAAATATAAAAGCGCCCTTCAGGATTCCTATAATGTAAAGACGCTTAATGTCCTTGAAATCGTGTGAAATCTGGTCGGCCAACTCTTTGACTCTTTTTTGGATTTCTTCTTGGTCGATAAGGATTCGTACTAAGTCAGGATGCAAATCGGTCATAGTGACTCCCTTTTTTTACTGAGCTAATGGCTTTTCACACCGAACTTAATAAAATTTTACCCCATATCGCTCACAAAAATGGTGGAATGTCCTTCTCCGCTCATCCGTTGCTGGCTCTCACATCGATAATCCGCGTTCTCAAACATCCAAAGTCACCGGAACCATGACCATCATTGTGAGCAGAAAACTGTTAGAATTGAATTACTGTCCAATAATCCCAATCAGCAAAGAGGCAGGATAAACATCGATCATGCCGTATACCAGAGAAAAGCCCGAAGAAATCATTTTCGCGATAGTGCTACTGTGCCTGGGGGTAATTGGTACGGCAGTGATATACTACGCAACTTTTTGGGGTGTGGGTTTCATCGACTGGGATTCCTTCAATTACATCGCCGTAGCACACAACCTTGCGGAGGGGCGCGGCTTTGTGTATCCTGTAGACCCCAAAACTTACACCCCCCTGACAAATTTCCCGCCCATGCTGTCCATCGTACTGGCAGTCTTTGAACTCGTAAACATCGACGCGGTTTCTGCCGCCCGGCACCTCAACGCCATCCTTTTTGGGCTGAGCACAATCCTGATTGGCATCGCTCTAAAACGTGAAACTCGCTCCCCGGTTTTCGCCCTGCTAGGTGCATTCTTGTTCCTGACTTCCAGCACCCTAATCTTCTATTACTCTTTTGCTCTTGCTGAAGCGCTTTACTTGTTCTTCACGCTGCTGGGATTCATTTTATTAGCCACATACATAACGGATGGTAAGCGGTACCAGTTAATTCTCACAAGTGTCGTCTTATGTCTCACTATAATGACCAGATACATAGGGATCGCGAATATATTCACGGCGCTGTTTGTGCTGCTGCTCTACAGGAAGCGAGACTACCTTAAAACCCTGCTTGATCTGATCATCCTAGGTGTTATAAGTCTGGCGCCCTTTCTGCTGTGGATGACCCGCAGTTTCACTACAAATCCAACTGGAGATTCTTCCCTGAACCCTGCCGGAATACAGCAAGTCGAATATTGGTTTACAGGCAAGCAGCATTACATCATCATGTTCCTCACGATTTACCATACCTTCTACAGATATTTTCTGCCCGAAAAGATTGTCGTCGGATACGAGAAAGAACAACTAATATTACTTTTGGGTCTGATAGTTGCTCTCATCACCGTATTGCTCTATTTCGGTCACAAAAAACACGGTGATACTTTCTATAAATTTAAGTCCCTTGCCAACAACTTTCCCACTTTCATCATTTACGGAATCTACTTCATAATCTATTTCGCAGTCATTATCGGGGTCACGATGTTCGGCAAACCTATTATGGTGGAACGAATGATCCTGCCATCTCTCATAGCGGGTTTGATTATCATTATTACAAGTCTCTCTATGACATGGTTGGGTAAAAACCGCGTTGCCCGCATCGCGACAGTGTTGATCTCAATCTATCTGATCATATTCTCGCTTTCCACCTACATCGAATCCGTCCCGGGCTACCACAACCGGGGGTTGGGTTTGGGAAGGAAATCGATCCAAAGATCAGAGTCAATGTTGCTGCTTAAGGAATTATCAAAAAGCAAAACGATATACAGTAATTACCCTTGGGCTCTGTATCTTCACATCGGGGAGATTGGGTATCGAATTAACACTTTTTCACCAGAGGTAGCGAGCGCTAACGATACCGTTATCGCATTGTTCTCGTATGAAGCGGTGAACAGCCCCGAATTTGCGCATAAGTATTCTGAGGACCTGGAACTGTTGTCCTCCGGCAGGCATATTTCCATCTATTTATTCAAACCGCACGCTCCGGAATAATGGATATCCCTATTCCATGTCCAGTCAATCCCTATCATCAGACAATTTGGATTCATATAAATATACATGCACAAATAAATACTTGCTTTCATTTGTTTTTTTGTGTGTAATTTCTAGGTTTTTTAAACCCCTCTTGGTTTCTTTTCTAGCCTGATGAACCCTGCGGTAAGCAATTGCCCAAACTCGGTCGCAGTCCACTTCTCCAGATGTTATGGACTCCACATCAGTAACCCTCAGGTTTGGATCATCCCCATGATAGATTTGCCATTGAAGCGGAACTTCGTTAAAGGGCAAGAATATTACACATTCCCCCTCAATATATTCTTTAGCCAAATACGCAAGGGCGTCCCGGTAATTTTCCTTGTGGGACTTGAAATAATTAGACTGGAGAGCATATGCACTGTAGCCTAAAATTAGAACAAAGAAAAGCAGGGTTAATATCGATGAATTGAGGCTCCTGACCCCACGCGCGACCAGGATATAGTAGGGGATAATACAAAACAAAATATACCGCAGGTCATATTGGATGTGAAGCGCCCTTGAGACCAGAAGAACAGTCGCAATGGGGAGTACCCATAAGAGCAGGAGCAGAACTAGGTTCGCTCTCAGACATTCAACCCCCTCATCGATATCCACCCCCCAAACTAAAGGTTTAAGTGCATAAACAGCAGGCAAAGTGAATAACACCCCGCCCACTGCAAAAGTCCATCCGGGTGAAGCGCTTAGGAGACCAGCAACTTTACCGTTGTTAAACGCATTGATAACATCAAAAAATGCCCCTTTGCCAACGGCAAACCATACAGGTTGTCCGGTAAATAGTGCGCCGCTTTTAAGCGCTTGCCCGACGACGCCCTTCGCCAACCACGGAACGATGGTTACCAAACCTAATACAGCTCCGCCAATCAAGATCCTAACTGGAACATCGTATTGCTTCCTGTAGATGATGATGTAAATAAACAAGACCAGGAAAACCAATAAACTATAGTAATTGATGTATATCATAAGAATAGCTGAGAAAATAAAACCCCCCCAGACGAGCTGTTTGTTACCTCGTAAGGCAAGGCTAAACAGACAGATCGTAAGGATGACAAAGAACATCAGCTGAGCATACGGTCTCGCTTCTTGCGAATACATAATACCGAGTTGGGAAACAGCCAACAGAAGAGCAGCACCAATAGCAGTCCAGCGGTCAAATAAGGTTCGCGCCAGGATATATATTAAAACAATCGATAGCGTCCCAAAAATAACGGAAAGTAAGCGCGCCTGGAAGTCACCAGAGCCGAACATCAAATACCATAATCGCAGTGTGTAATAATAAAGAGGAGGATGATTCCATGAGACTTCGACGATCGACTGGATCATCTCAGAAAATGTGAGCCGGCTGACGTAAACTGAACGAGCCTCATCGTACCAAAGACCTTGATAATCCAGGTGAAATAGCCTCAAACCCAATCCCAAAGACGCGATGGCGGTCACAATCATGGCTTCAACAAAGTGATCCCGCCAACTATGAAGTGGGTCTTGTTGGACTGTGCTGTTCATATATGCAATTCGGGAAATTCAAAAATAATGGGATACAACTCTAAATACTCCGATACATCAAAACTGTCATTCTCCATCAAGCGGAACCTGCGCTTGGATCACTGGATCGCCGCTTTCCTGCTCCAATTGCGCAAGTTCTTCTTCGGATATCCCTAACTTTTCGCTCTCATCCAGGGGCAGCGGCGTCTGCCATACTTTGGCGCCCAGCATCACGCGCCCCAACTGCACAGGCTGGTACACAATGCTCGGCCACATGAACGTCTCGCTCGTGCACCAGCAATCTTTGCGGACGATCAGTTCCCTCAGCTCGCGAGCTTCATCCGAATCCCAAATCTCCCAGAAAGACTTATGGCGCAGGTTACCCAGGGGTTTATGGTTCTCACAGACGCTCACGTCCCCGTTTGCATAAACCACCACAGCCAATACACCCGCACAGCAAGGCACTACCTGGGTTTCATTCCGAATCGTTTGGATTTTGGTCCACTGAAGCATAGGCTCAACTATACCCCCGTAACGACCTTCCTCTCGTGGTGCCCACATCCTGCGAATATACTGGTACAGCTCCTCATACTGCGTCAACTGCGGACCATGCAGAGTGGGGTCTTTGCGGTCACCCCGGATGATCGCCAGGTTATGATGGTCCATCTTGGAACAGCGTTTATAGAGATAGGTAGTCAGGCGCTGGATTTCTTCCATATTACGATCGGTGGCTGTCGAAATAGCATGGATGCGCAGACGCTGGTCGCGCTCCTGTATCTCTACTAAGGCGTCGTAGGTCTCCATCGCCTTCTTGAAAGCGTTCCTTGTGGCGCGGAACTGGTCATGGAAGTGCGGCATGCCATCCAATGAGAGCTCAACTACAAACAAATCCAATTCCAGCTCTTCCAGCGTATTCTCAATCGCAACCATTATTCGCTCGGTGAAATAGCCGTTAGTTGGCACATATACCTGGCGCACACCGTTTTGGCGCACAAACTGACGCGTAATTTCGGCGAACTCATTTCGCAAGAATGGCTCTCCACCTGAAATGCTCAAGTTTTCGATCTTCCCCAGGGAGCGCGAGAGCTCGAATAACTCCTCTTTAGTCAGGTCGTCCTTGCTATTGAGGCTCCGCCAGTAGAAGCAGTGGGCGCACTTCATGTTGCATATCGAGTTGATGAACAGCGTTAGAAATGGCGGGCTGGAGAGCTTCCCGTAGTTCTTGCTCGTGATGCTGATGTGGCGACTTATTCGTTCAAGGGTGTTCATTTATTAAAAACCTTATACGGAGTTTTACGGTTAATCGAAATTGCATCTTGCCCGAGATTTAATGCCCGGGGGACAATTGTACCGCCATTGTCAAGACAGAGGGTATCCTGGGCTTTGGTATTTAATGTCGAACAACGACAAAGATAGGATCACGAAACACCTGATTTCCATCAGTTCATCCTCATTCAACTCCCAGAAGCTACTCCCGTCACATATCCCACCAGCTCACCTAATGCCCACACCACGGTCAGCACAATCAGATACGGCAGCGAGCGCATCAGCTTAATTCTGTTCCTCCTGCTTCTAAGCACCTTCCAAATAATCCGCCCCAGCACAACCAACGGAATCGCGGGGCTGAAGGTGATATAGAGCAGCCGGGTGAGTGACGTCATTTCCTTTGATCGCGATGCTGCAAATATCCTGCCCCAAGCATATCTCTCCCCCAGCAGGTCCTTGAAATCCAGAACCCCACGGTCCTGGCGTACCACCATCTGTGGTCTCAACCAGAGCACAACCCCCTTCTTTGCAAGACCCAAATTGACAGTAATTTCATTGTAACGATCGCGCCATAACTGACCGGCGTTCATAAGAGCCTCGCGCTTATACGTAATATTCACGTCCGAAATGTACCTCACCTGCCCTTCCTGCAAAGGGATCATGTAGCGACCAAAGTCCTGAAAATAGACCGCCCAGTTCAGCGCTCCCTTCCCGGCGTGCTCGATCGAACCACCGATCACGTCATATGACAAGCGGTGTGCTTCCAGAACCTGCTCGCACCAATCTGGGTCAGGTACCACGCTGTCTTCCAAAATGCACAAAATCTCGCCCTGCGCTATTGCAAGCCCATTCGACGTACAGCGGTCGATCAGTTCATGCTGCGCGGTGAAAGTGCTTGGATGCGCATCGGTTCCTATCTCGCCTATATTCATAAAACGTACCCCCGAATAGCGAGGTTCCTGTTCCCCTACTCCAGAGATTGATACATCGTAGGGTACGATCACCTCCACTGACCGCCCTTCGATTTGCGGCAGGAGGTGCTCAAGCAGCTTGATCAAAAAATTCTCTCCCGCAACGATTCTTACAATAATCGAGAGTTTGATTGCGCCTCTGTCATGGGTTCCATTCATTGAATTTGACACTGTTTATTGCTATTTCTACCCCATATAAGTTTCATGTTTCCATGTACAAGATCAAGCTTACTGATCCCTCGAATATATCGTCCGCAGGCTGTTGAATAAATTAGGCTGAGCAAACACGAATAGGAGACTGTAGAAGACCAGTCCAACGACTCCCGCCAGCCAGATATTGACCAGCATTAAAAAATACAATGCCGTTGCAAGGGCAATCCCCGCAATCATCGGTCGCCAAATATTTCTGAAAACGGGTATTACTGCGATTGAGCGGCGCACGAAATAATACGACACCAGCCAGATGACCGCCTCCGATATTACCAACGCCCATGCGGCACCCATCATCCCAAGGCGCGGCACCAGAATCAAGTTCAGGACTACGGTTACAGCCGCACCGACGAGCGCACTGTAGAACTCCAACTTCTGCCGGTTATACCCGATCAGCGTATATCGAAAGTGCCCACTCATCAACGCCAGCGGGATCACCCATACTAATACCTGGAAGACGCGGCCTGCTTCCTGGAATTGCACTCCAAAGATAAACGTGATCCCCACCTCCGCATAAGCCGCCCCATAGATTCCTAACAGCAGCCCCGCCCAGGCAGTGATCTGAATTGAAACCCTCATTAGCTTTTGCAGTGCGCCAATTTGCTGTTGGCTCGTGCGGGCTATGGAAGGCAACATATTGTAAAAGTAAAGCCACACGAAAGCATGCAGTGCGATAACAACCCTGTGAGCGGATGTGAACCAGCCCAGTTCCGGACCGCCGATCACAAAACCCAGCAGGATCGTGGCGAAATATACCTTGACCGCCCACACAACTTCACTTGCCCCAATCGGAAGCGCCTGGCGAAACATCACAAAGGCGTCCCGCGTGCTGATCCTGTATCTGGGAAATCCAAAGTGTCGCAGGAGCGCCCCGAGCAGAAACAATGCCACGCAGAGCAGCGCCAATCCCTCGATCAAGGGCACGTACCACACCTGATTGGGTTCCCGCACTAGCAGTAAAACCACAACTGTAAAGACCGACCATCTCAGAAGTTGGGACAGACCCACAAACCGCATCATGTCCCGACCTTGGAAAACCCATTGGATCAACCACGGCACGATGAACATGACCAACCCATAGAGCAGGATTAATACCTTAACTGACTGAGGTTGGTCAATGAACCTTGCGACCAGCGCCATGATAATAAAAGCCAGCAAAGACAAAATGGAGCGTATCAGGCTGATGTGAACGAAGAGTCGCGGTAACAACACCTCGTTTTTGGCGAGTTCGCGCGCCCCGTAGAAACTCAAGCCACTATCGACAATCAGGATGAAAATGAAATAGATCGCGATCGCAAATTCCAGGTAGCCGTAGCTTTGCGGACCCAGCACGCGTGCCAGGTAAGCAAGCGCCACGGCAGCCATAATTTTGCTGACAAACTCAGCTCCTGATAGGATGACATAATTGGTCGCCAGGCGGGGAATGCGGGAAATGCGATGCATTAACGGATCACCTGTTCAATCTTCGACAACATGTGCCTCAAAATTTTTCCTGTATCTCCCCCAGCCCTCTCTATCAAAAACCCCATCTTCATTGAAGCAATCCACCGCGCAGTAAGCCATATAGAGGGCATGGTGAGTGTTATCATGAGCGAACAATCCCTGCCTGCCAAAAGTGAGTAAATGGGGGATGTGTCCAATCCACTCATCCAATTTATTGAAGGAATCTTCGTAGCCGCGGGTATAGATGGGGTAGGCATACCGTAAACGCCGCGCGTATACTTGCAGTACGTTCGCGTCAAGCGGGATTCCGGCCGTGGTTAAAGAATCGCGCACCAGATCTCCCAGTTCTTCGTCACTTTTGCTCCATTCGGGAGCATCGGTTGAACACGGTAGTTCAGCGCACAGCACGGTGCGGTCCTCTGGTTGGCGCACACCGCTGTAATTTTTGGGTTCAGATAGACGAGAAATTTTGATGGTCTCTTCCGGAAAGTAATGGGCATCGTACTCGCTGAACTTCCCCGTATCCAACACCAGGTAAACAAGCAGCATGGCACGGTAGTCAATATTTCCGGCAGCGTCAATCACTTCTGCCGGTGGTGAAGGCTGCATCATTCTGGCAAGCGCATTAATGGGTATAGTCGACCAGACGTGGTCCGCCTGCAAGGTGTGATGCCTCCCTTCGCGCTCATAATCCACGCTGAAACCGCCCTCCTCTCCAATATGCAGTGAATAAACTACCGCGTCTAGGTAAAAATTGGCTCTCTTATCCAGAGCATCCATGTAATACGCCTCTGAAATTCCCCCAAAGCCGGAGAGGGGATAGAAAAACCTACCGCTACCCTGCGTTTTGCGACCCGGCATTGCCGACAGGACCTTGCTCACTATTTTGGAAAGCGAACCACCGGACACCCTACGGCGTGCCTGCACTGCCGAAAGCTCTCCCGGGTCCAACCCCCAAAGCTTACGGGCATAAGGAAAGTAAAAGTCGCGGCAGATGGTGCGTCCCAGACCTTTTTCCATCACCGATGCGAAGGTTTCACTTCCACCCAAATCGTCACTGCGGGGGACCACCCTGCCCGCCATATCGGCTGCCACACCAAAAGCGAATCCTGGGGGCAATCGCAAAGCCAGGTCGACAGGTTTTAACGGGAAGTGAATCCAACGCCCGCGTAGGCGGATCCGACCGTGGCGCGGCCTGTCCAGTAAGTCATCGCCAAGCATCGCCCGGATGTCAGCCAGGATGTTTGGATCACAACTGGGGTGCAAGCGATGGCTGCCATAATCGACGCGCACCCCGGCCAAATCGAAACTGGCCGCATTGCCTCCCACCCAACTATTTCGCTCCAGTACGGTGACCTGAAATTTTGTGCGGCGAACCAATTGACTCGCCGCGCTCAAACCCGCCGGACCCGCACCAAGAATAATTACATGTGGATTATTCGCCAAACTTACTTCTCCCTCGAAGTCGTCCAGTTTATGATGAAGGTCTTAAACCTATTCATTCAATAGAGAGTTTCATGTCTATTGAGATAAAAAAATTCTCCGCGCACGCTATGGTAAATAATTCAGCCCCATTCTAAAATGACGTATACTTTTTATACCAGATAAGGTACGAACATTTTAGTTTCCTTCTTGTAGTCCTCGTAATCCGGGAACGCCTGGCTGAGGACCGCCTCTTCATCTAATGCTTGTTTATAGACGATCGGGATTAAACATAACGCTCCGATCACCAGCCACGAGTTCAAAGCCAGTTCCAGCCCGATCACTAACAGCGTATCCCCTATATATATTGGGTGGCGGATGTAGCGGTAAATTCCGGACTTGACCAGTTTCTGCTCAGGCAGCACCTGAAAGTCTTCCAGGTCGACCCAGTTGTTACCCAACTGTATGCGACCAGTAACCGATATCGCCAGTCCTGTGAAAAAGGTTATCAGTCCAACAATTCTCAACGTGGTCGGTTGGTCGCTGATCGGCAGAATGTCTAAGAACAGGGTCTGCACAATCAAAAAAACCAGGAACAGACTTTTGAGCAGCTTTAACGCTGATTTAGGTCCTATCCCAAATGACTTACGCTGGGCACGTGGGGCACCCTCGCGATGTTTCATCACCTCCCACACCAGCTTGTGGAAAACCATACCCAGAAAAAGGACGATCCTTAGAAAACTCATCCCAAGCATCGAGTCGCTTTATTCCTCAATACTTTCTCCCTCTTCCACCCCCTCGCCCGGAGTATATTCAAAATTCCATTTGCGATGGGAAGGCACCATTGGTTGGTTGTGCTGGGCGATTCGCCGTATGACACCATCCGCCACCATCCCGATCATCAGGAGCTGCAAACTAATAAAAATAAGTAAAACTGCTGATGTGGAGAGCGCCGGTTGCAGTAGGAGCGACCAATCCAAGGTAGGAGAGCGGGCGAACAGCGCCGCGATGTCGTACAGAGCTTTCAGGATCCCAAGAGTTCCAGTGAAAAGCGCCAACGGTAGGAATATCTTTAAGGGGTTGAACATCATCGACAACCGCAGGATCAGCGCAATAAAATCCATAAAATGCCAGGGCACAATTTTTGACTTCCCCACCCTACGACGATAGTCGATCGGGATATAAATCACAAAGTAGTCATCAACCATATAAGCCAACGTGATCGTTGAGGTAAATGAAAACCGGTTGGGTAAGATCGGAAAATACTGGCGCACACAATCACGCCGGAAAGCCCGCAGCCCGGAGTTTAAGTCCGGAATGGGCTGCTCTGCAATGTAGGCTGCCAATTTACGCAGAAAATATTTAGCGGGCTGCCGCATCCAGGGGACATTAACCTTATCACCCATGCGCGCCCCCACCACCATGTCGGCATCATCGAGCTTCGCCACTACTTCCGGGATGTATTCCGCCGGATAGGTGCCGTCGGCATCAATAATCACGATGACATTGTATTGGGCAGCCAGAATTCCCGTTTTGAGCGATGCCCCATATCCCCGGTTGTCCTGGTGATGCAACAATTGTGCGCCAGCGTTGAGAGCTTCGGCTGCCGTCTTATCGCTAGACCCATCGTCGACAACGATAATTTCAAACGTTATATCGTGCGACGATAGAACTTGCCGCACCGACTTAACCTGCTCGCCAATCGCGTTCTGCTCATTGTAAGCAGGTATTACAACCGAAACGGGTGGTTTATAAGTAAGTGTCATAATCTAATTGTCTTACATTTTCTGTGTTTCTCGGATTTATTCAAAGAACTTAAACATTTTACACCAATGTACATCAAAACTACCCAAACATTTACTGGCAAGTTTTCCTTTATTTGGAAAGGTCATCAACACGGTATACATAGACTGTACCCGCCCCAACGGTGCCCTCGAATGTGCGGATTAATAGGTAATCGCGTTGGATACTCTCCCCAATATCCGGGCTGACGGACTCCAAGACCGGTTTAAAAGTATAAACCAACCAGGTGCGGTTCGATCGGGTGCGCACCTGGTTTAGATGTTTTAAAGTAGATACTGATTCCCAGCCCGTTTTGTAGAAATCATCATATACAAACGCCGCTAAGCCGACCGCGACCACCGAATCCCCGGTTTCCAGTTTCGCTTGGACAAAATCTAAAGCCCCGTTATAATCCTGTTTGGGACCGTAAGCAAAAGGTACCGACAGCGCCGAGACTATAATCAAACCGGCACAAAGCGCGGTTCCGATTCTTTCGGAATTAGTTTTCGTAAGTTTAAACATCTTGCCGATCAGCCTTCCGGTTACTATCGCGCCGCGTATCACTACCAGAACAGCGAACCCTAAGGAGAAGAAGAAGAAGCGCGGCCAGAGATGATGTCCAACGCCGATTACCATAGTCGCTCCTACAAGCGGAGGAACTAGCAGCAAAATATCCACCTCTTTATAGGTACGCCAATAGCTGACCAAACCTACCCCAAATAGAAACAGAGCCCCCGCCACGATAACGGCACTCGAGAAGCCAACTTGTAGACCTTTAATGATCTCCAAGAGAGTCCAGAATGGATTCTTCCAAGCGGAAACTACGCTCGCTTCAGTTCCCCCGATAGTGCCCAACATCTGGGAGACTACAGGTCCGTGCAAGAGGGCGGTCAGCAAACCCGCGCCTCCAAATCCCAGTATCAACCCCTTCCACCATCCAACCCACTCCTCTTTACGGCGATGGATCAACTGGTACCCATATACACAAATCTGACCGAACAGCACAAAGACCATCGTCAGGTGTGTGTAGATACCCAGGGCGGTAGAAAGGGCATATAAGATCCAGGTCGCCGACCTTTCATTCCGCAGCGCACGCAGCAGCAGCCAGCTCGAAAGAATCGTCCAGAACAGCAACCCGCTATACCCGCGTGCGTTCTGGCTGAACCAGACATGGTGATACGAGAACGTCAAAAGTGCTGCGGAAAGCAGCGCTTCTCTCCTATTAGCGACCTCTCGTCCCTGCAGGTAAAGCGCCAGTATGCTCCCTACACCAAAGAGTACCGCCGGCAGCCTCAGCGCCCAATTGCTTTCCCCAAACAATAGGAAAGAAGTACGCGCAAGGATACTGTAAAGAAAATGCTGGTTCTCTGAATCGTAGGACGTGATAATCTCCCCAAACGGCATCTGGGCGTAATTTACGTAGGTCAAAATTTCATCTAACCAGAGCCCTGCGTTCAGCGCATATAGACGCAGCCCAAGAGCGATCAGAAGAATCAAGGGGAGTAGCAGCAGGGAGATTCTTTCCCCCACGTCTGATCTTGCTGCCTCCATCGAAGAGTTAATCCGAGTAGAAACTGGCATTTAGAGACCAACCTGATAATGATCTCGACTTTTACGGTCTTCCAAACGAAGGGGGTTCATCTGGATTTCAACTTCGTTTCGTATATAAAGATGCCATTTCCTAACACAAATGCAGTGAGACTGTACAAATAATAAATCATGTGAAATGGAATCGATGCTATGGCAAAACTTACTCCTCGCTTTTGTATGAGAAAGGAATAAATGCGCCGGTTTAGCAAAACTATCATCAAAATAGTCAGGAAAACTATCACACCCGCCCAATAATAACTCTCCATCAACAATAATATACCAAATCCAACGATGAATCCGAGCAGTATGGCAGTAAAAATACCACTCTTAACTCTTGCGCCGGTGACCGGCAGGAAGCGCCCCAGTAACACCGCGCCTAACAGCCAAGTAAGAGGCAGGAGCAATTTTACCGTATCACTGAAAAGCGCCAAGCCAACAAGGGAGGTAAACATCAGATATATGAGAGCCTCTTCTTTCCAACTGATCCGATAAAACCTGGAACCTTCGGAGAGATTGCTGCTGCTTATAACAAGCAGGAAAAGCAGCGTCAACAGGGTAAAAAGCGCCAAGAAATTAAGACTGATTGAAAAAACCAAACACAACATCATCAAAACCAAAAGCAGTGCACTTAAGCGCTGGGAGATCTCCAAATTGAGGTCATTTGGCAGATTGCGCTGGCGCAGGATCAGCAGAGTCCAGGGAATTGCGCGATCCAAGAAATCGGTCTTGAACCATCCCAAGAGCGTCCAACGTTTCAAATGGGTGACTTGAATGTCTTTGTTGAGGTAAATCCGAAAACCGGCAGCCCTCAAGCGGTAACCCAATTCAATATCCTCGATGCTTGGGCGGGGATATTGCCGGGCATCGAATCCACCGATTTCTGTAAAAACCGATCGTCGTATCGCTCCACACCCAGCCCAGAAAGTTCCAGCCTCTTCTTTAGCCCTCTGGTGAACGAAATGGTGGGACAGATTCTTGTATTGGGATAGAAATTCTCCTTCGCTGGGACTATCATCGTACGACCCGAATGTGGCAGCATACTCGCTATTCCGCAGGAAAGTCTCGGCGACTTTGTCCAGCGTATCCTGGCGCACGATCACATCGGAATCGACAAAGAAGATTACCTCGCCCTGGGCCGCTTTCGCTCCCTGGTTGCGAGCGTATGCTGGACCAAATGGCTCACCGGTCAGGGCGATCAATTTAACTGGGAAACGTTCGACGATGGTTCGGGAACTGTCGTTAGAGCAGTCATCCACTACGATCGTCTCATACACAGGGTAACTGGACGACATCACCGCTTCCAGGCAGCGTTCAACAGTAACCCCTGCGTTATGCATCGGGATGATAACCGAGATCGTCAAATCATGCTCGCTTTCGACATTAATCATTTCTTTCTCACCCCGAGGTAAGACTCCGCATTTATGGGTAGATTCACAGGTGGGCTGTAAGTATTAAATATTGCTTCTTCATTAATTTACGGATGTAGCACAGCCCGAATAGCTCGCAGTGGTCGTCGCAAAGACAGGTATAGCAATCCCACAGGGCTTGACATTTCTCTGAAAAGATATCGCTGTTTGAAATAATGGATGTCAACGCGTTCTATCTCGAAGGGGTCGCTGTTCTCATCCGCAAATCCCAATTTTGTACCACATGCCCCAATAAAAGCCTTTCGGACAATACCCTTAACCCTATCATCCAATTGACCATAAGGATACGCGAACAGATCAACCTCGTGACCTAATTTCCGCTCGATCATTTCTTTTGATCCCAAAATTTGGCGCTCAACCTCCTGATCTGATTGCTGTATCAACCGCTGGTGGTTTATTGTATGTGCTCCAAAATCAACTCCTTTAACATCCATCTCTCTGATCTGCTCCCAGCTCAACATCGGCATCAGAGGTATAGACCCCGGCTGTTTTTCCCAATCATTGCACCCCCCGCAGTGCCCGCTCACCAAAAAGACAGTTGCCGGGAACCCGAAACCTTCCAGAAGCGGAAGAACATCCGTATACAAGGATTCCAAACCATCATCGAAAGTGATAACCAGAGAGCGCTCAGGGGGAAGAGTTCCCCCAAGAATACTTCGTAGAAGTGTTTGGAGCGCGATGACTTGATAACCCTCATCTGCCAGCCAGCGCATCTGCCATGTGAACTCCCTTGCCGAAATCGTTATAGGGGAGCGTTCAGGGCAAACTGCATGATACATCAATACCGGAACACGCCAGCGGCTCATCAGCGATCCACACCAGCAGGAGACCAAGCAATCACGATTCGTCCACCTTGCTGACATCCTTCAGTTCTACGATCCAGTTGTAAAGCGTGGCAATTAAAAAACCCATCAGGAATCCAATCACGAATCCATAAATTAATCCGATAAAACTGCCCAAAAAAGTCACCCGGTATCCTAGGAAAAAGTGACCCAACAGCCCCAGGTGAGGGCCGATAACTTCCCCGCCTTTCAGGACTAGCCAGATCGTGGCTATGAAAACCACCAACCCAAACACGAGCCCCAAAACAACCCCGAAAACGGTGGCATTCAGCCGCATCAGGCGAGAGAGCACTATATCCTCCAGGGCTTTTTCATCTTCTGGACTTAATTCAGACATCCTAAACCTCCATCCCGGAAAATCCTACTAATTCTTTTTGGCTCATAATTCAATATTAACAAGGCATATTAGTCCAGCCCGTATCCCAAATTCAAATTTATTAAAGGTCGCACCAACAAAGTGTCATCAAATTATTGTTGATCAGAGTCAACCGATCTGGACGATTGCTCGTCTGGGAAAAATCCGTATTTCTCAAGGAGCTTGATCTCTGCTCTGCGGCGAATAATCGATATATAGATCCTGACCACCAGATTGCGCAATGAAACAATTCCCCATCCAATCACGAATCCAAGGACAAATCCATACAGCAAGCCTAACAGACTCCCAACCAGATTGACATCATACCCCGGGAAATACTCGTTCAGCAAATACAGGTAGCCATACAATTCTTCAATCTGATTTAGTGAAACGTATAAGGTGACAATAAAAAGCATCAACCCGCTCACTGTACCAAGCGATATTCCAAATGCGACCGGGTCGATCTTCATAAATGCCCGCGCAAAGGTCTCATCAATCACCTCAGACGCATAAGGAACCTCGCCCTCTATTGCTTCTTCAAGGTATTCTTGTTCGGCATTGACGCTCCAAATGTCATTTTTTTTACCGAACACCAGGTTCTTGACAGCCAACATCCCAGTCAACATGGCATGATCCTGGTTGTTATAGCGATGCAATCCATTCCGACCTATGGTTTGGAAATTCTCGAGGTTTTCAAGAAAACCCCGGATTATCCCAAGATGCTGGCTGTAATTTGAATCATAAACGGGATAAGTATGTTCGACCCGGAAGACGCAGCCGCCTACCACATCCTCTGACCTGGCCAGCCCGACATGGTCGATCTCCCGCTTTCCCAACTCGATCAACTCCTCATCACTAGTACTCCACAGTTCATCCCCCTCGTTACAGAAATATTCCAAACCAAGACTGGTCATCGAAGGATCGGGCACCATATCTGGGCTCCAGTTTTTAAAGTTCTGGATGCGTCCAACTATCACATCGGGGTCATGGACATAAATCCAATTGTCGTCAAAAAGATGTTCAGCATCCACCATTAAACAAACGGTGAGAAAATCGCGGTGAAAAAGCTGGCTGGCTGCTTCTATCACTTCCTGCGGAGGAGGTGGGTCGAGCCTAGCGATAAATTCCTTGATGGGCATACTAGAAATGAAATCATGACCTTCAACAATATGTTCCTTGCCATTCCGCATCACTATCACGCTCTTGAGACGATTTCCATCCCACTTTATCTCCTTTACATCGCTGTTGAGATGAACCTCACCATCCTGCAATTCAATTCGTGATTTGACTTCATCCCACAGCATACCGGGTCCGCGGCGTGGATAATGGAATTCCTCAATTAGGGTCGTGATCGTTTCCCGCGGTTGTATAAACATATTCAGGACAGCAGTCTTAAGTGAGAGACCCTTGATGCGCTGTGCCGCCCATTCGGCGCTTAACTCTGAAGTCGGAATACCCCACACCTTTTCGGTGTAAGACTTGAAGAATAAATTGAACAGCCGCTTGCCAAAGCGGTTCGTCACCCATTGTTCGAAAGTATCCTCCCGCGGGCTTGGGAATATCTGCCAGCGAAGGTAACTCAGACCGACCAGAGTGCTCTGCCAGATTCCCAGTCCCCTCAAAGCGTTGAAGGGCTTTAACGGATAGTCAAAGAATTTGCGGTCATAGTAAATTCTTGATAAGCGTGGACGCAGGAGGAAGTCGTCGTCCAGAATCTCGTGCCACATGCGGTTGACTTCCTTAGATTTGGTGAAGAATCGGTGTCCCCCCATATCGAAATAGAAACCATCACAATACTCGGTACGAGCGATACCCCCTACCTTGTCCAGCTTCTCAAAAACAAGCGGGCGTATATTGTACTTCGTAAGCTCATATGCAGCGGTCAAGCCAGCCGGTCCAGCCCCGATAACAACCACTTTTTGATCGGGATTTAGAGATTCAGGCTGTTTCATAAAGTTCAACACTCATTCGATAACCGTGTTCTGGAGATTGCACAGTTCTATTGATGGATACTACACCAGATTTTAACCACACCATTACTTAAATTATCTAAACTGCCATTGAAATATGATACCAACAAAAAATACGTTTTCCCAATTCGATTCAGACAGCGCCTCATCCTAATCATCATCCCAGGGCACTGAACCAAATTTCTCAAGCGCTATCTCTCGCAATAAATCGAAATAGTACTTCATATGCGCCTCCTTTGTCCAGCTCTTGATGAAGGCGACATATCCCTTCTCCCCTAACTCTTCCCGCAGTGCTGGTGAAGTCCCAATCAGATTAATTGCAGCATGTAATTCGCCATCATTCCGGTAAACAAGACCACCCCCACTATCTCGCACTACTTCTGGCAGGGCTCCTAAATCGCGCACGATTACGGGTGCCTTACGGGCGTAAGATTCAAGAATAATGATCCCAAATGTCTCATATGTAAGCGAAGGAACGATAGTCGCCCTGGCGTGATAATAAAGGCTACCAAGTTCGCGCTGTGATAATGGTCCCAAGAATTTCACCCGCCTGTTATCTGCCGCCCTCTGCCGCAGTTCAACCTCCTGCGTGCCCGCGCCTGCCACCAGCAGATCATAATCCGGCACCCGCTCCCATAGATCGATCAGAGTATGAAGTCCTTTGATGGTTTCGAGCCGCCCAACAAAAAGAAAGTAAGGCGCTTCCTGTGGAGCGGGTCCGGGGTTCTGCCAATCGCGGTCTTCTCGTTCAATAAAATACGGCAGATGACCCACCGGTTGGGCGAAGCCGCGCTCAGCATGTTTGTCTGCCGTGAAGCGGCTGGGCGAAACGAAGCGGTCCACGTGGCGGCTCATCCTATCCAATAAACCCGTATATCGCCATAATTGTGGCGGTCGCTTTGCAAGCAGCGTACAGCGCAGGCATTCCGGTTTCTCACAAGCACGGCTGTTGAATTTCCACAGCACGTGAGTTGGGCAAATAAGCCAGTGCTCGTGTGTCGTGTACAGCTTAATCACTTCACCCCCGGGGGGTTCTAGAGCTAGAATCCCGGGTCCCAAGAGGGAAATGTTGTGATAATGGATCACATCATAAGGTCGGAGAATTTCTTGGATCTGGTCCTGCTTCAAGTAGGGCCGACCTGTCTGATGGGTGAGCAATGGAGAGAGCCGCCCGTACCTGCTGCGTAGACCATATCTCCTGACGTTGGGATGTTCATTGAAGCCGATTTCGGGCTTGGATGGATGCAGCATATGAAAGGAATCTATATCATGGATGACATCCACCTGGTGACCCTCATCACTCAGGGCATGCGAAAGGCGGTAGATGTACATCGCATCGCCCCCGAAGCTGTACGGTGGGTAAAAAGTCGTCAGATGCAAAAAGCTGAGCGGTCGCTTCACCCGGATACCACCTCCCCCATTACGCTCATCATTTGACGAGCCGCTTCATCCCACGACAGCGCCCCGGTAGCAGCAATCCCTGCTTCTCGCATTTTGCTGCGCTGTTCCGTAGAATCCAACACTCTCTTTATGGCTTCTTCTAATTCATTTGCTTTATTCGGGTTGATGTATATTCCCCCATCTCCCAACATCTCCGGAAGCGGGCTTTCTGCCGTCGCAACCACCGGGCAGCCGCAAGCTGCCGCCTCCAGGGCAGGTAGTCCCAAACCTTCAATCAATGAGGGCAAGGTCAAGACGGTCGATCGATTCAATAAAATGACCAGTTCTTCATCAGGCAGGTAACCTGTGAATGTCACCAAATCCTCCACTCCCAATTCCATGATTTGTCGCCTGATCTCTCCAATCTCACTGTGAAACACTTCCTGTTGGAACTCTCCCACCATTACCAGTCGAGCGTCAACATATTCTTTGGAAACAGCCAGCTTCGCAAACACTGCTACTAAGGCGCTCAAATTCTTATGGGGTCCGAAACCGCCTACGTAAGTAATGAGGCGCCCAGATGTTGGAATCCCCAATGATACTAAATGGGGCGTACATTCGGGTTGGTCTAAAACCTGGAAAATGGGGTCGCTGGCACCGTTGACGATGTAAATGCGCTCAGGTGGTATCAGAAATAATTCTGCAATCCCGTCGCGGGAATATCCTGAGATTGTAACGATTGCATCTGCCTGCCTGCGACCAAGAGCAACCTTTACTTTCCAGAAGGCGCGCCCTCTTCTGCTGGGTGTGGTCAGGTCAGGATATTTCTCGGCGATCACGTCATAAATCATTACAATCTTCTTCGCCCGGCTGATCACTGGCACATAGCTGTAAACAGTGGGAAATAATAAAACGTCAAACCCGGGCGCAGATAAAGCCTTGCTCATACGCAGCATGTCGCCTACCGAGCGCGCTCCTCCAGAGGACGCCGAGACTGCTGTCGGCTTTGAAGCACGCACCATTTGGATTTTAACTTGAGGCGGGATTGAGGGCACTCCTTCATTCGAGTCGATAAAGAAGGTGTATTGGTTCCCTTCGTCAAGACGTACAAGTGAACTTAACAACGCGCGCGCGAAACGCCCGTAGCCGCGCGTATTCTGCCAGGTAGTCGCATCAACACCAATTTTCATATCTCTCTGTCGAAACTTTGAAGTGCATTTATTTCCTAAACTTAGAAAAACGATTTGTTAATTGATATCGAATTCTTCTACTGCGATGTTTTTCAACACCTGTGCTCTTGCTACCGGATCAAGCCCGTCCAGTTCCTCGAGTATGCGCTGCTCCGCCTGATCGATGTGCGACTGGCGCTGCTCCATCAGAAGGGTGACACCAGCCAAGGTAAGACCAGCCGAAATGCCCCAGGCCACGATCCTGCGCTCCCTTCGAATCAGCAGCAAGAGCGTCCCTATAACGCCACTCCCGACGAGCAACCAACCCATATCCAGTGTGTCCGGGCTTGACAATTGTTTATTTTCTACGTCACTTTTATGTTCTGCCATACCAGTTTTAGATTCCTCCTGATCGGATTCGCTATCTTTATAGATTAATTCTACGGCTGCCCCATTTTACTTCACTATTAATTTTATGACTAAAACTGGATTCCGCGCCGTAGATGGTTACACTTAAAATGGACTCAATCCCCTACACCGGATTTATTAGTTCAACAAGAATCAACAAGGCTTTGTCCGGGTAACAAAGCCTCGAAGTTTGTTATTCAATTGTATTATGGGAGCTTGAGACTCCCAACATGCCACTTATATCCTTAATCGTATGTGTAGCGCCATTGGCATAAGCCACGTTCGGGTACCCTTACAGTTTGTTTTATATACCAGTAGTACAACGCGCCAGAACTCTTGAAGTAGACATATTCACTCGGATGGATCGGGGGGCTCTCTTCCTCTTCCAACAAAACTTGATTTCCGTAAACCAGGTTAACCTGGTTGAAAAATACAACCTTTTCCATCCCGGGTTCGCCGTTATTAACCTCCTGATTATACACCCACCTGGGTTTGGGTTTCTTATTAGTGTCCCACATTTGCCAACGGTAGTCCGGTTGTGCGGAAGCCATCAACAGGGTCGATACCAGCATGACAGCTAAAATGAGCAAGGTGACTTTTTTCACTTGGAATTCTCCTTTGTTCATAAAGTCGGTTCAGACTGAATCAAGATACACACTCCGATTCTAGTTTAACCCCAAATTTTAGTCAATAGCTACGGCAAAAAATTCATTCTGATGTAAAAAAGTTATTAAGGTTGTGGAATACATCACTCGCACCTACCCAAACCGTTTGGTTTAACACCTTATTAGGTTTCAGATGGATTAAACCGTTACATGAAGGATTCTAAGTTGTGTTGGGCACAACCCAATTTCTTGAATTTGCCAACCCACGATGAGATATACTCATAATATAACACTTCCAACATATGGAGAGCTATGTAACATGACATTCAAACTTGAGAAACTATTTGTAGACGTGTTCGCACCTCAGAACGGGGACATAGTGACCATCATGTACGATCTACCGCACGGAGAAATACGAGACCTCCAGGCATGGCAAGATCGTCGAGAGATGGCAAACGAATGGCACCGCCAGATAGCTGGATTCTCCCAAACTTATGGTATACACGTCAACCCAATAGTTACGTACTCGGCAACCGGTGCTCCCCATGCTGAGATGCCAAAATACGGGATATGTGAGGGTGCGAAGATTCAACTCAAAAGGGTCATAAGAGATTCTACGATCATTATCTCAATGCCCCAGTATTCGGCTACCTCGCCGCTTATGGGACTCGCAAAGAAATATGAATATTTGCGTATCGCCAGCATGCCGGAAGTTGCACGCTCTATGGAAGAGACGGGACTCTCCGCCAATTATCAAGAGATCGCCGAAACTTGTGCCTTTCTGGCAACGCTTTTCGAGAAATCGAATGCTGTCGAAGTGACATTTTCAACAGGGCATACCTGCCATTTCGACATATCGGATCATAAACCAGTCTATCAGGAGGGTGGAATCCTGCATCCGGGCACTCGTAAGGGTTCCCCACGGCTCGCGAACCTCCCCGTCGGGGAGGTCTGTACATGTCCAAACGCTACCGAAAACAGCCAAACGGCAGGTGAAATCCCCACTGTTATCGGCGGCGAAACTATAGTAATGATTGTTAAGAACAACCAGATCATCGATGTTAAGGGGGAAGGTCCGATAGCAGAAGAGAAACGTCAGAAATTCCACAAGGAGGCAGCCTTGCGCAATATTGCTGAGGTTGCTATCGGCTGCAACGACAGGGCTGTCGTCACCGGTAATACCCTTGAGGACGAGAAGGCGGGTTTCCACTGGGCATATGGACGAAGTGATCTTTTTGGCGGCAGGATAGGCGTCGAAGATTTCTCCTCGCCCGACGAAGTACGACACATAGACCTAGTCTACGCCAGGGGGAACCCAATAATCTGTACTCGGTTTGATTTTCTTCATCCAGACGGAACAAGACAGACAGCTATCATAGACGGTGTGCTGTGCGTTTAACCCATAATAATTCCTGCACCGAGAGCAGGTTAGAAGACGAGATCCTTAACTTCTAAATCGGACACCACAATCAAGCATATCGTATAATGGATATTGTGGCGAAACATATTAGGCTAATTCCCTGCATCGCTCATTAACCGTCCACTATCGATCGCCAGGAGAGTAATACTATGCCAACAGAGCTTACAATCGAACAGCTTTACCGTACTTGCGACCCATCTACACTTGGGTGCGAGACCAGCGCAGATGTCCAAGAATTGGATACTATTATCGGTCAGAAGCGCGCGGTACGATCCCTGCGTTTTGGATTGGATATCAAAGAGAAAGGCTTTAATATCTACCTCGCTGGTATACCTGGTACCGGACGAACAACTGCTCTAGAACGCTACTTGACTGAGTTTGCCGCCAAAAAACCACTACCCAGCGATTGGTGCTATGTCAACAATTTTCGAAATCCAGTCGAACCCAACGCCCTGCAGTTGCCTGCGGGGAAGGCGGTGCAATTCCAGCAAGATATGGAGCAGACCGTTAATACTGCCATCGAGGATATGCGGACTGCTTTCGAGTCCGAGGAGTACACCTCCCATAAAACGGACCTTATCAACAATATTCAACAGCAAAAACAAGAGATCTTCACCAAGCTCGGTCAACGCGTCCAATCGGAGAATTTCGTCCTCCAGCCCACGCCTATGGGCTTGTTGACCGTCCCAACTCGCGCTGGGCGACCGATTTCAGAGCAGGAATTCCTGCACCTGAGCGAGGAAGAAAAAAACGAGATCAACCAAAAACAGCAGCGCCTAAAAGCCGCCCTGGAAACCGAAACTCGTGCAGCAAAAAAGCTGGATCAAGAACTTCGTGCTCAGCTCGAGAAACTGGATGTCGAGGTAGCGCGCTACGCCATCCAACATCACTTCGCTGAGTTAAGGGAAAAGTATCAAGGCCTTAAGGAGATCCCTGACCATGTCGAACATGTGCGGGAGAATATCCTGCTTAATGTCAAGGAGTTTATAAAGAGTGATAACGGACAACAACCGATGCCCTTCGGGCGCGGACAACCGGGCCAATTGCCGATACAGAAGTATGCTGTCAACACGCTGGTAGATAATTCTGAGCTGGACGGCGCGCCAGTTGTCTTGGAGATGAACCCTACCTACAATAATCTGATAGGCAGGGTTGAACGCGAGTTTTCCTTCGGCGCGCTGGTGACCAACTTCACACTTATCCACCCCGGCTGTTTGCATCGCGCTAACGGTGGCTACCTGGTGTTGCCTGCAGAGGATGTGCTACGTAACCCCTTCGCCTGGGACACTCTGAAGCGCGCGCTTGCCAACAAAGAAATCGTCATCGAAGACATGGGTGAGCGGATCGGGTTTTCAACCAAGAGCTTGCGACCCGAACCCATCCCGCTAGATGTTAAAGTGATCTTGATCGGTGAGCCTGTCCTTTACCGGCTCTTGCTGCGTTACGACGAGCAATTCACCGAGCTCTTCAAAGTGAAAGCCGATTTTGATATCCAGATGTCTAGTACAGATGAGCACATCCAGGAATACATATCCTTCGTCTGCACCCTGTGCAGCTCCG
>CBFDCK010000036.1:0-23715 GCA_965603285.1 uncultured bacterium | reverse complement strand
CGTCGAATTACATCACACTAGCACGAATTCAGGTCTGGTTGGGCGAATATGATGACGCTATCCTAAACACCCAAAACGCATTATTAAAGAACCCCAATAACCCCTTAGCACATGCAGTCCAGGGTTGGGCTCTTGGTTTCCAGGAGAAATATGCTGAAGCGGAGGTAGAAATCAAGAAAGCACTTGAGCTGGAGCCCAATAGCGCATTGACGCACGCATATTATTCAGAAATCCTGATCAACCAAGCCGATTTTGGTCTGTATGAAAAAGCTGCCAGCGAATCAAAAATCGCACAGAACTTAGACCCATCACTGCTAGAGACACACCGTATCCGGGGCATCGTCCTTTTTAACACCCAAAACCTCGAGCAAGCTGTGGACGAATTTCAGACCGCCATAACTATCAACAAGAACATTGCCAATCTGCACCTTTACTTGGGTATAACATATAAAGCCCTGGGACAATATGACCAGGCTCAAGAGGTATTACTTGCGGCATATGCACTTAACCCTTATGATCCCGTCGCTCTAACTGAGCTTTCACGCGCATTTTTTGCAGATGGACGTTACGCACAGGCTGCACAGTACGCAGAAGAGGCTGTCGAAGTGGAACCCATTGACGCGAGGCAGCACGGTAACCTGGGAATTATACATTACAAAAATGGCGATTACGATAAGGCTATCACTGAATTAGCCATCGCTGTGCGCGGCGGATATACCGAAGATGGCGTTCCCGTGGAAGGTCTTGAGCTTGAATATGGCAGGGTCGAAGAATATTACTGGTACTACGGTTTTGCTCTGGCGCGGATTAATCGCTGCGCCGAGGCCGTTCCGGTGTTCCAAGAAATTCTAACCGGCGTTCCGGATGATGAAATCGCGGTGTACAATGCCACGGAAGGTCTGGCAGTGTGCCAGCAAAACCTGGACACTCCCCCTACTTCTCCCCCAGATGTTGAAGAGACTGCTACCCCAACTCCTGAAAGCTGATGGATCGTAAAATCGTTGGTAAACGACCAACCTTTCGACCCGCGCGGAAAGGACCAAATTTCTATTGGATCATGATCTTACTGGCTTTGATCATGGCAGGGATATGGGTGCTGCTCAATATCGAGCGGGGTCAAATAAAATCTCCCCTCGAGCCGACACCCACACCTACACGAGTAGCGGAATCTTATTTGATGGAAGCCGAGGCTTACATTGACGCGGGCAAACTTGACGATCCCAGCAACATTACCATCAGCGATGATGTGCCTCCCATTAATGACGCGATTGAGGCTTACCAGGAAGCCCTAGAGAGAAATCCGGACAACGCTCAAGCCTGGGCTGAACTGGCCCGCATTCAAACCTATTCCTCCAGCATGTTGAGAAATGATACCGATCGCATGAAACGTCTGGAAGAAGCTCTGGAATCAGCTGACAAGTCTGTAGAATTGGAGCCCGATGAAAGCACAACCCACGCCATTCGGGCATTTGTCCTTGACTGGTATGCCTTTAATTCACTGCTTTCAGACGAACAGACTCAGGAATATCTAATTAAAGCAGAACGCGAAGCAACACGCGCTTTCCAGCTTGATCCTGAAAACGCATTGGCTCTGGCGTTTTACGCCGAAATATTAGCCGACCAGCAAAAATGGCTGCAAGCCGAAAAATATGCTTCACAAGCTGTGGCTCAAGACCCCAATTCGATGGATACCCATCGCGTTTTCGGCTACGTACTGGAAACCTTAGGGCAGTACAACAGCGCTATCCAACAATATCAGAGGGCAGCCGAGATTACCCCAAATCTGACTTTCTTATACGTTCGAATAGGTCAGAACTTTCGTGAAGGAATCAGGGATCCAGACCGGGCGCTGGAATATTTCGAAAAAGCCGCGAATATAGATAAACAGTTAGGCGTAGAAAACCCGGTGCCTTATCTGGAAATCGCCAGAACCTACTCCCAGGAGGGTCAATTCTTCGCCGCTTCCCTTAATGCTGAAGAAGCTTTAGCCCTTGACCCAACCCGTGCCCATACTTACGGGCAATTTGGTTTAATCTACCGGAGGGCACGTAACTACGAGGGCGCTCTGCCTTTGCTTAAGTGTGCAGTTAAAGGCTGCACGGCTGAAGAAAATGAAATGGGGGCAGTGGACGTTGAGGGATTGCCGCTTACCAACCTGAGGGTTGCCTACTATTATTTGGAATACGGTACAAATCTGGCGTTTCTAAGTCGCCCCCACGATAATTACTGTCAAGAGGCTTTCTCAGTCCTTCAGGAAGTTCGCGCCGCCTATCCGGATGACCCAATATTGATGGACATCGTTGAAGACAGCGAGGGCATATGCCGTCGTCTAGAGAGCGGTTTCATACAAGAACCGACCACCACCCCCGAAGTTACCCTCACCCCAGAACCAGAACAAATGACCACCGAGCAGTCGCCTTGAATTGTAAGCATTTTGTAAGAATCCCAGAAATCCCTTGACTTACAACTCAAAACTGGTATGATTCTGGCGAAGTTAGCACTCATTTGACACGAGTGCTAACTTGTCTGCTCGTAAATTCAAATTATTTTAACAGGAGGTAAGCATGTCAATGACTCTCAAACCTTTAGGGAACCGCGTTGTGATTGAACCAATTGAACAGGAAGATATCACATCCGGTGGGATTGTCCTTCCCGAAACCGCTAAAGAGAAACCCCAGAAAGGGACAATTTTATCAGTCGGACCTGGCGAAAGGGATGAAGATGGTAAATATATCCCTATGGATGTAAAGGAAGGCGATACGGTTCTGTTCGCCAAATACGCCGGTACTGAAATCAAAGTGGATGGCGATAAGTTGCTAATCCTGAAAGAAAGCGATATTCTTGCAATCGTATTGTCTGAATAATACCCAACACAAAGGAGTAATTACTAATGGCTAAACAAATAATCTTCTCTGAAGATGCACGTCGCGCCTTGCAGCGCGGTATGGAAACTCTGGCTGAAGCAGTAACCACAACGTTAGGTCCAAAAGGTCGAAATGTTGCTCTTGATAAGAAATTCGGCTCTCCCACAATTACCCACGATGGTGTCACTGTCGCCAAAGAGATCGAATTGGAAGACCCATTTGAGAACATGGGAGCCCAACTGCTGAAAGAGGCTGCTACCAAGACGAATGACATTGCCGGTGACGGCACCACCACTTCCACCGTTCTAGCTCACGCGGTCATCGTTGAAGGAATGAAAAACCTGGCTGCTGGCGCTAACCCAATGCTACTCAAACATGGGATTGCAGCAGCCACAAAACTCGCATCAGAAGAAATTGGCAAACAATCTATCGAACTCAAGACTAAGGAAGAAATCGCTAATGTAGCGTCCATTTCCGCTCAAGACCGTGTGATCGGTGAATTGATCGCCGAGGTGATGGATAAAGTCGGTAAGGACGGCGTTATTACTGTTGAAGAGTCCAAGGGTCTTGAATTTGAGACCGAATATGTGGAGGGTATGCAGTTTGACCGCGGCTATATCTCGCCTTATTTCATCACTGACCCTGAGCAGATGGAAGCCGATGTTTCCGATCCCTATGTGCTCATCCACGATAAGAAGATCTCCGCAGCTACTGACATCGTACCCCTCTTGGAGAAATTAGTTCAGGTTGGTAAGCGTGAGCTGGTGATCATCGCTGAAGATATCGATGGTGAAGCTTTGGCTACCCTCGTATTGAACAAGCTGCGCGGCATGCTCAACGTGGTTGCGATTAAGGCACCCGGGTTTGGCGACCGCCGCAAAGCCATGCTCCAGGATATCGCTATTTTGACCGGCGCAAATGTGATCTCTGAAGAGACTGGACGCAAACTCGACAGTGCAACGATCGAAGATCTGGGCCGCTCCGAAAAGATCGTCGTCACCAAAGACGACACCACCATTATCGGTGGAAAGGGTGAACTTCCCCTAATCAAAGGTCGCATCGATCAGATTCGGATCGAGATCGATAAAAGCTCCAGCGATTACGACAAAGAAAAACTCCAGGAACGCCTGGCGAAGCTCTCGGGTGGAGTCGCCATCATCCGTGTTGGTGCTGCCACCGAGACTGAATTGAAAGAGAAGAAGCACCGCGTCGAGGATGCACTGTCTGCAACTCGAGCCGCAGTCGAAGAAGGTATCGTTCCTGGCGGTGGCGTAGCGCTCATCAATGTCATCCCCTCCTTGCAGGATCTGAAACTTGAAGGTGAAGACGCCCAAATTGGTGTCAACATCGTCCGCCGGGCAATGGAAATGCCGATGCGAATGATTGCCGAAAATGCCGGTAAAGACGGATCCGTTGTCCTCGAAAACGTCCGCCGCGCCCAGAAGGAACAGGACAACCTCAAGATCGGCTATGACGTACTCAAGGAAGAATATCTCGACATGGTCGCGGGTGGTGTGATTGATCCAGCTAAGGTAACCCGCGGCGCACTCGAGAACGCAACCTCCATCGCTGCCATGATCTTGACCACTGAAGCCCTGATCACTGACATCCCAGAGGAAGCACAAGCACCAATGCCTCCAATGCCGGAGTATTAAAACTCTAGGCTCAAGTAGACCATTTAAACCCGGTTTCTTCAGATCCAATATAAGAGACCGGGTTCTCTTGTATATGTATTAATTTTCACCAATCTTTGACAAATAATTTCTTCCGTGCTACAATACGCCTGGTTAGCAAGGAAGTTAGAACCCGGCCGATTATTTACCGGCCTTTGAAGTTACATTGAACACCGATAGGGACAACATGTACTATGTCCCAGTATCCCTATTCGCTTTAGTTAAGGCTTTTTTAGAAAGCAACTTATAGCTCCGGCCGGTGAACTCGTGGCGGGGCTTTTTTATGCATAAGGAAAAATAATAATGAGTGATAAGAAATTACGAATAATACCTTTAGGGGGACTCGGGGAAGTCGGCAAGAACATGATGGCGTATGAATATGGCAAAAACATTCTCATCGTCGACACCGGCTTGATGTTCCCCGATAATGACATGCTAGGGATTGATTATATCGTCCCAGATTTTCAGTATTTATTAGATAAAACCCAGTGGGTGCGCGGCATCGTGGTCACACACGGACACGAAGATCATACAGGTGCGATCAATCATGTCTTGGAACACATTAATGCCCCGATCTATGCCACACCTCTTACGCGCGGCTTGCTTGAGGTCAAGCTATCGCGCGGAAAGATGTTAAGTAAGGCACAATTAAACACCGTACAAGCTGGCGATACAATTAATATCGGCCCCTTTCAGGTGGAGCTCTTCCACGTCTGCCATTCCATACCAGATGGTGTAGGGTTAGGTATAACGACACCCGCCGGTTTAATTGTACATTCTGGAGATTACAAATTCGACCATACCCCGGTGGACAACTGGCCCACGGACTATGCCAAACTGGCTGACTTTGCCGGTCGAGGTGTTCTGGCGCTGTTGGCCGATTCCACAAATGCCGACCGCCCCGGTTGGACGCCTTCAGAGCGGATGATTGATCCCGCTTTTTCCGAAGTCTTCCGCACTGCACAGGGACGCATTATCGTCGCCAGCTTTGCTTCCCTGATCTCACGTATGCAGCAGGTAGGAAACGCTGCCATGCAGCATGGGCGCAAAATGGCATTTGTAGGCATGAGCATGGTAGAGAACGCGAAAATGGCCCGTAAACTGGGCTATC
Organism: uncultured bacterium; assembly: GCA_965603285.1. GTDB lineage: Bacteria > Chloroflexota > Anaerolineae > Anaerolineales > UBA4823 > JAUWPO01. Next base: position 18,067 of record CBFDCK010000036.1, on the reverse strand, counting down.
TTAACCTTCCAGACGAGCTTGTAATAAACCTAGACCAAGCCCTAGGAATGAAACCCAAAGATGTGGTCCTGATGTGCACTGGCACACAGGGTGAACCCACCTCAATTCTGGGCCGCCTGTCCGTGGGCACAAACCGCCAATTTGACGTTAAACAGGGCGATACGATTATACTTTCTTCTCATCCCATCCCTGGCAATGAGGAAATGGTCTACCGCACCATTAACCGCCTGTTCCGGCGAGGGGCAAATGTGGTCTACGAAGACATCGCCCCAGTTCATGTATCAGGTCACGCCAGTCAGGAAGAGATGAAACTGCTGCTGCACCTGGTGCAGCCCCAATACTTTATCCCCATACATGGTGAGCTGCGTCACCTGAAGCAGCATGCTGTTATCGCCCATGAAGTCGGTATCCCTGATGAAAACATCACCGTTATTGAGAACGGTCATGTTGTAGAGTTCCAGGACGGTGAAATGCAACTCGCCGAACGAATACCTGGCGGTTACGTGTTTGTAGATGGCGCTGGCGTTGGAGATATTGGTCCCAGTGTCGTGCGCGAGCGCGAAGCCCTTGCCCGGGACGGCTTTATCTTTATACACCTTACATTGAATCAAGATACCTGTGATCTGCGCGAAGAACCGGAAATCATCACGCGCGGCTTCATTTACACTCGCGATGAGAGCGATTTACTGGATGAAACCAAACAATTTGTGGAAGACGCCGTTCGCTGCGGGGACGGCAATCCTCCAAAAGACCTGGAACAATCCATTAAATCCTTCTTGTACAGTAAAACCAAACGACGTCCTATGGTGTTTGTGACCATAAGCTGGGTTTAACATCAAAAATATTCCACAAAATAAAAGGGGCTGTCGTCAGCAGTATGGGCGATTTACTTCTTCTTACGGGGTTTTCCAGAGCGGAATATTGACCACAACAATTGAAGTCCTAATGCGCTTATAACTAAAAATCCAACAATGATAACCCAATTAACAATTCCCCACGGCCAGGTCAGATCCATATTTGGAATTAATAAAGCCAAGGCAACAATAAAAGCAGATAACAACACCCCGTAAATGATACGGTTAGCAATCCGGTCAACCCTGTCAACCACATCATCCACTTGAGGTACATCGACCTCAAATCCAAGATCACCGCGCTCCAATTGACCCAGAATGCGCGTCGTTCGACCCGGGAAACCGCTTACCAAATCACCCCAATCCGTAAGCATACGCATAAAACCAGGACCCCAAGCTGAGGGCAGCAGCAATTGGCGGATCAAACGATTCAGATACGGACGGGTGAACGCAAACATGTCGAATTCTGGGTCCAAAGCCAGACCAACGCCCTGCATGATGGCTATTGTTTTGATCAGCAGCAAATAATTGCTAGGGATGCGCAGCTTGTATTTGTAGACGATCGGTTCAAGCTCCCTTGATACTTCGGTGGCAGGAATTTCCTGGATGGGCAGACCGTAATACTTCATGAGCAAGCGACTAAGTGCTCGAATAAGGGCGGTCCGGTCGATCCTGTAATCGGCGATACCCATGCGCATCAGTTGGTCCACAATTCCCTCAACGTCGTTTTGGACTACAAGAATCAGGAGGCGAGCAAGACTGACCCTATCATTTGTCCCCAAGCGACCAACTGCTCCAAAATCAAGCACGCCAAGCACTTCCCCGGGCAGGATCAACAGGTTACCGGGGTGTGGATCGGCGTGAAAAAAACCATCCTCCATCACTTCTTTAAGGACGAAACGAGCAGAAATATCAGCCAGTTGCTTGCAATCATATCCAGCCGCATCTAACGCGGCAATATCATCAATTTTAATCCCATTGAACTGCTCCTGGACCAATATCCGTCGGGTTGAATAATCCCAATAAATGATAGGTACTTTTAAGTGCGGCTCTTTGGCGAAGTTCTCACGGAATTGATCGGCGGAGCGTCCCTCCCGTCGAAAGTCCAGTTCACCCCGCAGGCTAATTGCAAATTCGGCGGCAAAGTCGACCACATCGTAGCGCTCACCTAATGCGGTGCGTTCCTGAGCCAATTGAGCCAGATCGGATAGGATGTCCAAATCCAGATTGATCACACCCTCAATATCTGGTCGCAGCGCTTTGACTACAACTTCTTCTCCGCTAGGCAGTACTGCGGCGTGAACCTGCGCCAAGGAGGCGGCTGCTAAAGCGTTATGATCAATATATGCAAACAGCTCCTGAATTGGAGCGCCCAGTTCCAATTCGATCAGGTCACGAATCGGTTCCCAAGGACCCGGAGGGACTCGATCCTGTAAAAGCCGCAGCTCATCAATAACATCAGGGGGTAGAAGATCAGCGCGCGTGCTCAGAATCTGACCCATCTTTATAAAAGTTGGACCTAATTCCTCCAAAGCCAGCCGCAGGCGTTGAGCCTGGTTTAACTCTTCCTCGATTGCAGGTTTGCGTCGCAGGACACGGCGAGGGATATTCAACCGTTCGCTTAAACCTAACTGAGCCAGGATGGCTCCAAAACCGTAATCGACTAATATACCGGTAATTTGGCGGTAGCGCCTGAGATGACGAGGTCCTAAATGCATATAATTGGCAACGTAGAATACAAATTGGTGTTACTCAGTTTATCACAATATGACCGCAAAACTTATTCGCACACAGCGATACGATTTGCGAACCCGAAACCACCTGATTTAAGCGAAGACTTCCGCCCCCCGCCGCCTTTTGACCAACTTGGATAATTCCAGTACGACGAAAACGACAGCACTCGCTATTAGGCAAATAAAGAAATCCTGGATTGACAAAGGCTGGGTTTTGAAGATGGTCTGGAAAACGGGCACATAAATTAACAACAGTTGGAGCACGAATCCCAACATTACCGCGCCAACCATCAATCTGTTGGAGAACAGACCAATCCTGAAAAGCGAGTCTCGGCTTGAACGAGTCGCGAGGGCGTTGCCCATCTGTGCCAGAACCAGCGTGGTAAAGATCATCGTCTGCCATGGTCCATTGGGATCATTCAACCAATAAATCATACCAACTCCGAGAGAAACGATTCCCAACAAAATCCCGATCCAGATGATCTGTGAACCCAGACCGCGGCTGAAGATGCTCTCCTTAGGATTGAACGGTGATCGCTCCATGATGCCGCGTTCACCCTTCTCTTCCGCTAAAGCTAAACCCGGCAATCCATCGGTTATCAGGTTAACCCACAGAATCTGAAGGGGTAAAAGCGGCAGCGGCATTCCCAACAGCGGTCCGATTAACATTAAAAATAGCTCCCCTGTATTGCTGGAAAGCGTATACTTTATGAACTTGCGGATATTATCAAAAATTGTCCTGCCTTCTTCAACGGCTGCTACTATGGTTGTGAAATTGTCATCGAGCAGGACCATGTCCGCCGATTCTTTAGACACATCCGTACCTGTGATGCCCATCGCGACCCCAATGTCCGCCCGTTTCAAGGCCGGTGCATCATTCACACCGTCACCAGTCATCGCTACAATTTCTCCTTCGTTCTGCAAGGCTTTTACTATGTCGAGTTTATGTTCCGGGGCGACGCGCGCATAAACGGATACATCCTCCACCAAATCTTCAAGCTTTTTTTGTGTCATCTGCGCCAGGTCTTTACCTGACAGGTAGTTATCGTTGTCCGTTATCGAGAGGTCTTTGGCAATTTGAACTGCAGTAAGGGGATGATCACCGGTGATCATCACCGGACGGATTCCGGCTGTTTTTGCCGTAACCACAGCCTCTTTGACTTCCGGTCGCGGTGGATCCATCATGGCAACCAGACCCACAAAAACTTCTCCGGTTTCCATTTGATCCTTACTGATAGTTGAGTCGACTGAATCCAAAACGCGAAATGCTACTCCCAGAACGCGCTGACCTTGTTGTGCAAATTGGGCATTGGCATCCAGAATGCGTTTGCGCATCATCTCATCCATAGGCACAATCTGGCTGCCATGCAGGACGCGGTCCGAAATCTCTATCAAGCCATCGATGGCACCCTTAGTGAGCAAGATGTAGGGCGATCCTTGCCAGGGCATGTGCGTTTGCTGGATTTCTGGGCTCAACTTGTGTATCGTGGTCATACGCTTGCGCTCCGAAGTAAACGGGACTTCAGCGACGCGCGGACATTCAGTCTCTAATTCGCCTTTATCGAACCCTAACTTGTTTGCAGCCAATACGAGTGCCCCTTCGGTAGGATCCCCTATTGCCCTTTGGACGCCTTGAGTATCCGTATCAAGAACCGCATCGTTGCACAAAGCTCCGGCGCAAACAAGCACACTCAGTGCATTCAGCTCGGGATTCGAATCATCACTGACCAACCGGGCGCGTACCAGCTTGCCCCTTCTATCGACCAGGGTTTCCAAATCTTCTGTATTACCTACCACATCCAGTATGGTTACCGTCATACGGTTTTCTGTCAGAGTGCCGGTCTTGTCCGTGCAAATTACAGTCACCGAGCCAAGTGTTTCGACTGCTGGTAGTTTGCGGATCAGCGCATTTCGCTGCAGCAGACGCTGTGATCCAAGCGCCAGCGTGATTGTTACAACTGCGGGCAGGCTTTCAGGGATAGCCGCTACTGCCAGGCTGACGCCTGTCAGGAACAAGGTCTCTAGATCATCGCCGCGGATAAGTCCCGTGACAACCACAAAGGCTATAATTACCAAAGCAACCAACGCTAAAGTTTTACCTAGCTGAGCAAGGCGACGCTGCAAAGGCGTCTTTTCATCTCCCACCTCCTGGATTAAATCAGCGATGTGACCCAATTCCGTATCCATCCCTGTTTCGGTTACAACCGCCGTTCCACGTCCGTAAGTCACCACGGTACCCATGAAAAGCATATTGTACTGGTCACCAAGAGGGACATCATCCCCTGCCCGGACATCCGTACGCTTCTCCACCGGCTCCGATTCACCTGTCAGGGCCGATTCTTGAACTTTCAGGTTGACGGTCTCTACCATACGGCTGTCCGCCGGTACCAGGTTTCCCGCTTCCTGCAAAATAATATCCCCGGGAACCAACTCTGTGGAAGAAACCTCCTGAACGCGTCCATCACGGCGAACTCGGACAGAAGGGACCGCCATCTTCTTCAACGCCGCCATGGCTTGTTCGGCCCTGTATTCCTGGCTGAAACCAAGAATAGCGTTCAAGACCACTATCGCCAAGATCACAACAACTTCTGTATACTCGCCCAATAATGCAGAGACAATCGCGGCGACAATTAATACAATCACCATTACCTCCTTGAATTGCTCCAACAGAATCCACCAAGCGCTCTTCTTCCCCCGTTCAACCAACTCATTCGGACCGTATCTTTCCAAACGGTCCTTGACTTCGGTTGACGTTAAACCAGTCTCTGCATTTGTCCCCAGGCTCTGAAGTGTTTCCTGTGCTGTTATTCTGTACCAATCCATCATCTTCGCTTATTCCCTTCCAATTCGTCTGTTTAAGCGGGTTTCAGCTACCAACGCCACAATCGAATACGGATGTACGAGATAAGTAGAACTCCGAATGACCGGGGCGTCCTTCCAATCACAAAAATCCTGCGGTGACTCATAGTAGGTGTCAATGACACGCCGCCAACTCACCTTGCCATCACCAGACAACGGGGGAATCTCAAACTCGAGCGCTCCTGAAAAAGCGTTGAATATGATGTGAAATCTGTCCCTCCGGGCTTGTACCGTGAAAGCCAGGCTGTGGGAATTATATCCCCAATCCGGTTGGTTCAATTTTACCCCGTGCCACTCAATCTGTGCTTGATGTAAAAGCTTTGCCAGACTCAAACCCTGATTCTCGCTAAACACGTCCAGGTTTCGGCGAACCCTGATCAACCGTTTAACAAACCTGTGGATGTCTGCGTGCTGTTCAAGTAATCCCCAATCAAGCCAGCTTATTTCGTTATCCTGGCAGTAAGCGTTATTATTACCTCTTTGGGTGCGCCGCATCTCGTCACCCATGAGGATCATTGGCACACCCAAAGCGAGCAGTGTCATGGTGAGGAAGTTTTTCGCTTGCCTGTTGCGAAGTTTCTCGATTTGCGGATTATCAGTTGACCCTTCTTCACCGCAGTTCCAACTCAAATTATCATCAGACCCATCGCGGTTCCCTTCCATGTTGGTCTCATTATGCTTTTGATTAAAAGACACCAGGTCGTTTAAAGTGAAGCCGTCGTGGCATGTAATAAAATTAATGCTTTGTTCTGGTTCCCTCTCCTCGTGTTCGTACAGGTCGGGGCTGGCAAAAAAACGCGACCCAACCTGGGGGACCAGACCCGGATCACCCCTGAAAAAACTGCGGACGTCATCACGGAACCTGCCATTCCACTCTTTCCAACGATCGCCGATAAAACTACCAACCTGGTATAAACCCGCCGCATCCCAAGCTTCGGCAATCAACTTTGTGCCTGCTAGGACAGGGTCGGTTTCGATAGACCATAAGATCGGCGGGTTTACCAATGGCTGCCCCGACTCGTCGCGCGTAAGGATCGCAGCCAAGTCAAAACGGAAACCATCTACGTGCATCTCCTTCACCCAATAATGTAAGCTATCGATGATCAGGCGCCGCACCATAGAATGATTGGCATTTAAAGTATTGCCGGTGCCGCTGAAATTTGCATAACGGGATTTGTCTTTTTCCAGCATATAATATACGCTGTTTTCCAGACCGCGCATACAAAATGTCGGACCAGATTGGTCACTCTCAGCTGTATGGTTGTAAACTACATCTAAAATCACCTCAATACCCGCCCGGTGCAACACCTTGACCATATCCCTGAATTCATCCAGAGCGTCCAACGGACCATTCCGGAAACTATAACTGCCATGAGGCACAAAGAAAGAGACCGGACTATAACCCCAGTAATTTGTCAATCCTCGTGGCGCTTCCTGTTCGTCGAATTGGAGTACCGGAAGTAATTCAACAGCCGTGATTCCCAGATCCTTCAGATAAGGTATTTTCTCCACAACCCCGCCGTAAGTACCGCGCAACTCCGGATTCACTCCTGAGCTGGGATGGCGTGTAAACCCGCGCACATGCATCTCATAAATGATGCTCTGCGAAAATGGATGATACAGCGGTGCGTCGCCTTCCCAATCATAATTACTGAGATCAGCGAGGACACTTTTCATCGCAAAAACTGCGTTATCCCCTGGACTGGAGGCGGCCTCCCGGCTGTAATTTGTGGGGATGGCAACCCCGCGCCCGTACGGATCCAGGAGCACCTTTTGACCGTCAAAGCGGTGACCTCTCTTCGGGTCGAATGGACCATTTGCACGGTAACCGTACATCTGACCCGATTTTAATCCTCGAACGAACACGTGCCAGTAATGAAATGTGCGGTTCAATTGTGGGTCGAGCTTTATAATCCGGGCTGGTTTTGAATCATCGACATCATCAAAAAGCAGCAATTCCAATGCCATGCTGTTTTTAGAATACAGGCTAAAATTGACACCCTCAGGATACATCGTGGCTCCCAAGGGGAAGCTCTTTCCTGTAGAAACATCGTCATGGAGAGGCATTAGCTGACCACCTTGAAAACACCACTACGACGCGGCGATCTTATTAAAATTCGGGTTACAACTCCTAAACCCATAGTTTCACCAAAAAGATGCTTCGCTGGATGGTTTACTGAGATCAATGACTTCTAACTTATTAGTGCCGCCCTCTTTACCCAATGCAGTTCCTTGGGTTAACAACGCCAGATTCCCTTCCAGACCATGTACCTTAATCCAATCACGGGCATATTTCTCCCAGCATACTGGACGTTCGGCCTCATGCATCGGAAAGACCCCGTATGAAAACTCTAAATCCTGGCAGGTTGATAGGTTGGGGCTCACTGCTACGATCCAAACCGGCGGGCGAAACCGACTGATCCGGCGCGGTGTGCTGCCGCTCAAGGTAGGCGTAATTACAGCAGCTGGGTTGAGAGCTTCAGTGCTGAAAAATATGGTCAATGAAATCAAGTCCTCAGTGCTGATCTCTCCACTGGATTTTGCTTCTTCCAGTATTTTTGCTACATCAAGATTTTCCGAATACGGTTCAGTCACTTGAGCGATGCGCGTCATGACGTCCACCGCTTCCACGGGAAAACTCCCCATTGCCGTCTCTCCAGACAACATAACACAATCCGTGCCGTCAAGGATCGCATTAGCAACATCAGTGGCTTCGGCGCGGGTAGGACGCGTGTGGTGAACCATCGATTCGAGCATGTGGGTCGCCGTAATCACTGGTTTGCCACACAAGTTCGCCTGGGTGATGATGCGCTTCTGAGTGATAGCAATTTCCTCAATAGGGGTTTCTACACCCAAATCACCACGGGCGACCATGATCCCGTCTGTTACATCCAAGATTGTTTCCAGATTCTCCACCGCCCTTGAGCGTTCAATCTTGGCGACGATAAAAGGATTGTAATCAATCGCCCGCGCTGCTTCTCGCACCTCTTCAATATCTTCAGGGCACTGGATGAAGGATTGGCTCACTGCATCCAATCTTTGCTCACTTGAAAATTCCAAACATTCACGGTCGCGGTCAGTAAAGGCGTGGATCCCCAGATCGATTCCCGGCAGGTTAACACCATTGAAAGATCGCAGTTCGTCGCCCACCAACACCTGACAGTGAACCTGCATACCAACCACCTTCTCAACTTCAAGCTGGATGAATCCATCATTGATAAAGATTTTGTCACCCGGCTTGACCACCTGCGGAAGATTATTAAAGTTTATTGAAGCGCGCTGACTGTCGCCAAGGATTTCTTTAATTTGCAGGACGAAGCTTTGCCCCCGAACAAGATAGACGGGATCATCAGCCAGACGTCCAACGCGAATCTTGGGACCTGGTAAGTCTCCCATAATAGCAACACGTCGACCTACGGCTTCAGATGCAGCGCGTATGTTATCGATGGTCAATAGATGGCTGTCTAAATCCCCGTGTGCGAAATTTAGGCGAGCCACATTCATGCCGCTTACAATCATCTTCTCAAGGATCTCACGAGATTGAGAAGCCGGTCCAATTGTGCAAACTATTTTCGTCTTCTTCGCAGGTAGATTAGAATTTGTCATGGGCGTAACTTACACTCCCTTTTTTGCAGTCAAAATAACATCCCTCTGAATATCACCCCACAAATTATGATAGGCGTTTGAAGCAGCCGAAATTGGCGCGAAGGCTGAAACAGGCTGGCGCTCGATATCCATTCTTTCGACTAGTGACAGATAGGGAATGACGCTTTTCAGCACACCTTTGAACTCAAGGCGTATTTCTTCCATGAACTCGCGATGTGTCCTCCTCTTGTAATCAACCATGGACAAGAAGGGGTGGACGGAATTCAGATCATACCCGATGTCGTCCAGGAATCCGATTAACTGCCTGTGGTTCCGTATCGACAACGTTGTTGGGGTTATAGGTACAAGAACATAATCTGCTGCATTGAATATATTCTCTGCCAAAATATTGATCGTTGGAAGACAATCTAGAACGATCAAATCGTACTCATCTTCAAGCGGTTTTAATATTCTGGTCAGCCTGTGTTTAGAACGCTTTAGCTTTATGAAAGTAATATCAAGATTTCTATGCGTGAAATCGGCTGGCAAGATATCAAGTTTTTCATAATCGGTACCCTTGATACTTTTTCTAACCTGCTTATTTCCACCAATAAAACCCCTGGCTTTGGGTTTGATCTTGGGTTTTACACGGAAGTAATATGTTGTTGAACTCTGCGGATCAAGGTCACAGATCAGAGTAGGCACTCCTGATTGGGCAGCTAAGTACGATAAATTCACGGCTGCTGCTGTTTTTCCAACCCCGCCTTTGTTGCTGTACAACGCCAAAACCGTCACAAGGATGCCTCTCTCTCTTTCTGTGCAAATAGATTACGAAATAATTTCCGATTCTCCGGGCAGGAGAATTCTTTAAAAGTTTCGGAAAACGAAGCCTGGGCGGATTGTTTTTCATTGTCCAAAGCTCCAACAAGGCTGCCAATTGCAAAAAGCGTCTTCCTTGATTGGGCTTCGTTCACCGGCAATTCCTCAGAAACCTCGAGTAAATATTGCTCCTGGATATAGAAATCATTAAAATCACCCAAATTGTCCTGCAGCTTGCGCAATTGTTTCAACACCATGGCAATCTTCTCGCGAGGGAAAAGATCTGCAAAGAACTCTATCAAGTAGCGCAATTTCTTGCATTCGATCCTGAGGAGATGAAGCTGCTTTTCTTGCGGATCCTGCAGAGCGATACGACCATCTCTTATGACACTCCGGTATCTCTTGTAAATCCTCTCCTGTGCAAGGTCGATAATCGACCGTCTGGCGTATGGCGCGGCGCGATTCTCCACAGCCGGTTCGTTCAGAAATACCTCCCAATCATTCTTGATATGACCATATTCAATGGATCCCAGCGCGTTTACTACATCCATCAGTGACTTTGAGCGCTTTTCCCTGAGATAAGCAAACATCGGAATTATATCTTCCCGTAATACAACAGGCAGCATAGACTTATAAGCTTCCTCTTTCAAGAGATAGACATCCAGGTCTCTAAGCTGGTTGGTAGTGTCCCCAAGATAGGCAAAGTCATTTTTATAACGTTCAGTTTTTTCGGGCGGGAAAACATGTTTGAGTTGGGTCAAAGCTGACCGGGTACGGCGGACCGCAACCCGATAATCATGCAAGTATTCTGTATCAATGTCCGCTTGGATCCCGGGTTCATTTTTTTTCATCACTTCAAGTAGAAAGCGTAAAATTCTCTTGATCGCTTCATCTGAACGCATATCAGGCTCAAGTTTAATCTCAAGTTTAGATGAATAATCACCGGGCTTAGCTCCAGCAACCCCCAGGATTTGCAGGTAGATATCACCTTCTGTGATGTACTCACAGCCTAATTCCGCGAAATGATTCGCCAAATTCCGGAAATGCCTTAGATACCCCCTGACTGGTTTAACCCTCAAATGAACCGCAGATGGGAACTGATCGTCACCTGCCGGGAAGCACATCTCTTCATGAATTATCCTTACTACTGTTTTATCATCCCTATTCAAGATGCGATAAGAGCGGGTTTTTCGTTGGACTTCAGCCCGTTTTAGTAGCGCTCGCATCTCTACAACAGGTGACAATTGCCTTTTCAAGTTGCTTTCAGGCAAATCCTCGACAAAAACCGGTTGTATGACGATTGTAAGAGTACTGAGGATGTCATCATCCGGATATAGATGTAAGCTCAATTTATTCCCACATAGATAAAGCGCAAGAGATTCATCAAACAGCCGCCAGTCGAATGTATCCAACAGGGTTAACCCCTCGAGAAACAGTCTCTCCCTTTTAAAAGTGTGAATTGGCGCCAATTCAGATTCTAGTTCCCCAAAGCTATAACCATCTGGCATTTGAAATATCATGTTATTCAAGATTTGCTCATCCTCAATTGATATCCACACCCTGTTTTTACTAACCGCTTGCTTTAACAGCTCTGGAGCGGTTGTCTTTTTCGCATCTTTTTTTCATTCTTCCCAACCATACTTGCCAACCAAAGGTACAAACGCCACCGGAATTACGTTTTCGCATTGAGAATCGTCACCCTTACGAAGCCAACGCTCCAGGAATTGTCCGCCTCGACTGCCGACCGGAATAATCAGCTTGCCTCCCTCATCAAGCTGGTCCAATAGTGCTTGAGGCACTTTGGGCGCTGCCGCTGTGACGATTATGCCCTTATAGGGGGCATACTTTGGTAATCCTTTTGAACCATCTCCGATATGAATATGTACATTCCCCAACCCAAGGTCTTCCATCAATCGGGATGCTTGGCGAGCCAATTCCTCGTGGCGTTCAATCGTGTAGACATCGCGTGCCAAGAACCCTAATACTGCAGCCTGGTATCCAGAGCCGGTGCCGATCTCCAGAACAGTTTCATCGCCTTTCAATTCGAGAAGCTGTGACATCAAAGCGACAATGTAGGGCTGCGAAATCGTCTGCCCCCGTCCAATAGGAAGCGGACCATCGCTGTATGCCAGGTGATGATATTCTGGTAGGACGAAACGGTGACGCGGTACTTTGCGCATAGCTTCTAACACAAGCGGGTCTCTAATATCGCGACTGAGAAGCTGGTTCTCAACCATGTTCTTTCGATCAGCTTTAAAATCTGTCTTGTCATTCATATTGTTTGAAAGGATAAGGTTTTAGGAATTGGGATCATACATTTATCTCGTTTTATTCCAATCCCGCAATTCTATGCACCAAACCACTCCAGAAGATATCCCTTTCTCCTGGCACAAAGGGTATGTACAGATTCAGGCGGTCGACCAAATCTGCGTAACGTCTAAATAGCTTATAGGGGAGATCGCCTGCTTCTGCAACAACTGCAAATGTCTCTAGCATCTCATCACTAACCAAAGCTGGCATCTCGTCCCATTTACCTCGCGCTGCCATTTCAGAAAGCTGCTTGGCAACATCCTGCCACCCATGCAGCGTCATAACAGGACGATAAGAAGGAGTAGAGGCGTAGAAAGCAATCTGTGAACGTATAAAAAGTCGTTCCTCTTGAGAAGATGCAACGAAAGCAGTCGCGGATATTTTTATATCACCTTGCGACCTCTCAGACTCAACAGACCCTTTTCTTATCGCCGGTAGGAGAACTTCGTGCAGGTATTTTGGAGAGTGAAAGGGGTGGACGTGAAATCCATTTGCAACTTCTCCTGCCAAGTGCGCCAAGCCACTATTAACTCCCGCAAGATATATGGGTATCCCCGGATTCTTGATTGGACCAGGGTTGAAAAACGGTGACATCAAAGTTAATTTGTAATATTCACCACGAAATTTTAAGGGCTCACCCGTCTGCCAGGAGTTCCAAAAAGCGCGTATTGCGCCCACCTGTTCTCGCAGCTTTGCGACTACCGACTCGGGCCAGGTTATACCAAAACGCCGCTCCACGTGCGCTTTGACCTGGGTGCCTAAGCCCAGAATAAAGTGGCCGCCAGAGCTCTGAGCCAGGTCCCAAGCGGTGTATGCCATAGTCGCCGGGCTGCGAGCGAATGCAATTGCCACAGCGGTGCCGAACTGCAACCGCTGTGTGTGCTCGGCGATCAACGCCCCAGGCAGAAATGGGTCATGCACCGTTTCGGTGGACCACAAAGCGCCAAATCCCATCGCCTCGGCAGCCTTGGCGATCTGCGGCACTTCCTTCAGATCAACTGGCGGCAGGATTGCATCAAAAAGCATTCCCAGATTCCTTAATCATAATATTAATTGCTCAATAAATATGCCAAAACCCATTGCGTTGTCGCAGTTAAGGCTTCCAGGTGAGTACGTTCGTAGTTGTGTGAAGCATCTACTCCAGGCCCGATCAAGGCAACCGCCACATCCCCGCCAGCGCGCCAGTAAGCCTCGCCATCCGAACCATAATGGGGATAGACGTCAAGCTTATAGGCAATGTTATGTTGCTCGGCCAATTGGCGCAGGCGCTTGTTTAATCCAAAATGGTAAGGACCGCCAGAATCTTTTACGCATAATGTAGCATGAAATTCATCGGAGCTCTGTCCTTCACCGATCGCAGCCATATCAACCGCCAGCAACTCGGTCACTTGCGGCGGAATACCCGCCGCAGCACCATGTCCGACTTCCTCGTAATTGCTGAAATGAAAATACGTGTTTCTGATGGGCAGCAGATCCGCATCGTGCAGCGACTTGACCGCTGCCAGGATGCATGCAACTCCGGCTTTGTCATCTAAATGGCGGGAGCGGATGAAACCATTCGTGATCTCTACGCGCGGATCGAAAGCCACGAAATCGCCAACTTCAATCCCCAATGCTCGAGTGTCGTTAGCCGATTTTGTGCGAGCGTCCAGACGAACTTCCATATTCTCGTCGTCGCGCTTCAGTTCATTCACTTTATTCCCATACACATGCGAGGAGGCTTTCACCAGCAGCAGCGAACCTCTCACCATCTCTCCGTTATGCGCAAGAACTTTACAACCCTCTCCCTCAACAGTGTTCCAATAATAACCTCCGATCCGGGTCAATTTCAAACGCCCATTGGGTTTGATCTCTTTGACCATCGCCCCCAAAGTGTCAACGTGAGCAGTGAGAGCGCGCGCAGAATCCGAACTCGGCGCCAGCCATTCGGCAACCAATGCCCCTTTGGGCGTTAAGGACACATTTATTTCAGGAAATGATTCGAGCGCATCCTGGATATAAGACATTGCCTGGTGCGTGTATCCAGTTGGGCTTGAAAGGTCCAACATGGTAGATAAGTTGCTCAGCAGGTATTCATTATCGATCTGGGGAAGGGTCATATCACCTCACAAATATCCATAATCTATAAGTAGAAATTATTATAAGGAAGACATTCCTTCAAATTCGGCAATGATCTGCCGCCATTCATCTGGGATTGGGATCGTTTCGCCGTTATGATAATTATAAGTCACCAGAACCGCATCTCCAATTGCATATTCGTGCCCATCCCCAGAGTCTTCCATACGATATTCCATGGTCAGGCTTTTAGTACCAAGCTGCGAGACTCGCACCCAAATTCTCACATTGGTTCCGAACAAAATAGGCGCTTTAAATGTCAGGTGGGCATCCGCCAGAATAAAACCGATGTCAAAAAAAGAATGCCCATCCCAGAGACCCAAATGAGTTATGTAAGCAACCCGGGTTTGTTCAAGGTACGTAAAATACTTTGCATTATTAACATGCCCCTGAGGATCAAGGTCTCCATAGCGAACTTCAATGGGGTGGTAGAAGTTATACCCAACCATATTGAGATTATACCCGCCCAGGTGTGGAGCGCAAATACAGAAAGTCAATTCGGGAGGTAATATTTTATTTTTCATTTTTTTTATGGTTCGACATACGTCTGCGGTATAATTAGCAGCATGGAAAATTCAGGAGATCCAGTACCATCGTCAAACATTCCAATAGAAAACCAGCTAGACCCGAACGAAAAACCAACAAAGGGAAAACGTTCGAAATGGCTTCTGATCACAATAGCAGGTATACTGGCGTTGATCCTTATCGCGGTGGTTAGTGCCTTCGGTGGCTATCGTTCGGGGATTTCGATGCGTCAAGGCGCCGAAGCCACCCAGGTCGTCCAGGTTGTCGCAGAGCAGTACGAGTTGGGCGTGCAGGACATGCAAAGTGGGGCGTATCAAAGGGCTCGTCAGCGCTTCGAGTATGTGATACAGCTCGATCCAAATTACCCCGGTGTTACCGAAAAACTGGCGGATGTGCTGGTGGAACTTAATACGACCGCCACACCGACACTCGTCCCGACACCCACCTTGACCCCAACTCCAGACACTCGTGGAATCGAGGAACTTTTCGCCAGTGGAGGACAGTACCTGGCTAACGGTGAGTGGACAAACACAATAGATGCCTTACTTAAGCTTCGCAAGGATGATCCTGGATACCGGGCGGTAGAAATAGACGGCATGCTCTTCCTGGCGTTTCGCAACCGTGGGATTGATAAGATCACAAAAGAAGCCGACCTAGAAGGCGGGATTTATGATTTAACGCTTGCCGAACGCTTTGGTCTTTTGGATACCGAGGCTCAGTCATTAAAGAACTTTTCTAGCCTTTACATCACAGGAGCGAGCTTTTGGGGACTGGATTGGACGCAAGCCGCTTATTATTTCAGCCAGGTAGCCCCCCATGTACCCAACCTTACAGATGGGTCGGGGTGGTCGGCTGCCGAGCGATACCGGCTTGCAATAGTCGGGTATGGCGATCAATTGTCTTACGAAGGTCGTTGGTGTAACGCGGCAGAGCAGTACCATATCGCTTTGTCAATTAGCTACGACCCCGTTGTCGAACAAGCCTTGAAAACCGCTAGTGAGAACTGCGAAAAAGGTAATAAAAAGCCTTCGGAAGACCAGCCAGCGGAAACATCGAATCCCTGACATCTTTACAGCAGCTCTACTGCAATGACCGAAATTATGGGATGCAAACCTCTGTCGGGGCTCTAACGATAGCGTACTGGCTGCATAAGTCGGGCACAGTCATCTAGATTTTTAGTCTGGCAACTCGTACATTGCAACGAATATCCATCAACGATAACCATGAACGCGGTTACTAATTTATCTCGACCAACCTCCCCAACCGAACAGTTGCGCCCGTTTGATGTGCGGCGTGACATGGGTCCTGTTGCAGACCTGGTGGAACTATGTTTTGCCGATACACTTGATCCTGAGAGCAAGCGCTTCATCCAGCGAATGCGCTCTGCCGCTGGGAATAGTGGCTTTTTAAGTTGGGCGGCTGTGAACGCCGAATTGCTTAACATGCCCTTATCGGGTTATGTGTGGGAACAGGAAAATATCCTAGTCGGTAACATCAGCTTGATTCCTTACAATAATGGGGGACGGCGCTCCTATTTGATCGCTAACGTGGCCGTACACCCGGACTACCGCAGGTTAGGCATCGCCCGGGAATTAACCGTCCAAGCTATGGAACATGCCCGTAAGCGAGGCGTTCCGGGTGTCTGGCTGCATGTACGAGAGGAAAACGATCAAGCTCTGGAGCTTTACAAGTCAATGGGCTTCGTTGAACACGCCCGCCGTACAACATGGGTTAGCACCACCGAGCTTCCTCAAGATGAACTGGGAATTAAATCTATCTTTAACACACCCCAGGGATATCACTGGTCAATTTTAAGAGACTGGATTCAACACAATTACCCACCAGAAGTCACCTGGCATTTACCTCTCAATTCGAAGATTTTGCATCCCACCTTATGGGGCTCAATATATCGACTGTTCAACAAGACGAGAAATCGCCAATGGATTGCCCAGTACGCTGACAAAGCGGTAGCTGGACTAATCTGGCAAGCTAGTGGCTCTTATGCTGATTTACTTTGGCTCGCAGCACCATCAGACGTCGATGACAAAATCATCCAGACGCTTCTCAATCACACACGGATACAGCTTGGAACTCAGCGACTCTTTAAATTGGACTATCCAGCCCGACAGTCCGTACAGGGAATCCGGAAAGGGGGTTTTACTCCCCAACAAACGTTGATATGGATGTCAGTAGATTTTTAGATCTTCAAAAAACGCTGCGTATTTAAGAAATCGTTTGACTTTCAGTCCAACTCAGTTTATACTTCAGGAAATTGGAGAAACCACCTTGCGAGGGTCACTGTCAGAAAGAAAAAATACTGGATGGGAATGAAGGGCACGCGCGATGCGTGCCTTTTTGATTTAAAAAAACTTGAGTAGTAAAGGAGGCTAGAATATATGGATTACGGCATGATAGGAAAAATTGATAAGGCGAAGCGATACGCGGAACAACGTGACCGCATCCGTGTTGAATCGCTGAATGTGACTATCATTGGAGAAAACAACGACCACTGTGTTCAATTTGAGAACGGTACCTGGCAGTGTGACTGTGAATTCTTTAACTCCCGCGGGCGGTGCAGCCATACAATGGCATTGGAGATCATTTTCGAGGGAATGCTCCCAGAACAGGTTCAACAATAACAATATTAACTGCCAAACGATTAGATCGCTAACGATTACGCGAGCTCCGATCAGAGCTCGCGTTGCACTTAAAATGTGAGCGATTCACCAGACTGGACTCAAGCGAGGGATAACCGTTTCTATCCCACATCCCAATTCACAAACGAATACTTCAATCCTCTAGAAACCGCAGCGACAATCTTTACGATTGGGATAAAATAAACTCTATGTACAGCAAAAATTTGGGGAAAATTATAGTAATTATCCCCGCCTATAACGAGGATTCACGGATTGCGAACGTCGTTATGGGTTCTATGACCTATCTGCCTGTACTGGTCATCGACGACGGGTCAACTGATGAGACCGTTCAAATATCAAGATCGACAGGTGCAGAAGTTCTGCTGCAGGCACCCAATCAAGGAAAGGGCGCCGCACTACAGGCAGGATTCCAACGTGCTCTTGATGAGGGGGGCGAAGCAGTCATAACCCTTGACGCAGACGGTCAGCATGATCCCAACGAGATACCAAAATTTTTAAACGCCTACAACGCCAAACCAACTGATTTGATTATAGGGATGAGGGATTTCAGCCAAATGCCTCTTGTCAGGCGACTGGCAAACACGCTGGGCACTATTTCGTTCTCCTGGGCTCT
>CBFDCK010000035.1:0-23850 GCA_965603285.1 uncultured bacterium | reverse complement strand
CGCACCCGGATATGGAGCGCTATTTCATGACCATACCAGAAGCTGTTTACTTGGTGTTACAGGCCTCTACCATGGGACAAGGCGGCGAGGTATTCGTTCTAAATATGGGTGAACAGGTCCGTATCCTGGATTTGGCCGAAGATATCATCCGACTCTCGGGGCTTGAACCTAGTACGGACATCGAAATCATGTTCACAGGTATACGCCCTGGTGAAAAACTGAGCGAAGAATTATGGGACAAAGGGGCTCACTATGAACCAACCTCACATCCTGATATTGTGCTGTTAGCAGATGAAGATCTGCTAACAGCTCCTGAATTAACTCATATAGTCGATGAATTAGTGCATCTGGCACGCGAAGGCAATTCAACGGCTATTGTTGACATTCTTGATGAGTGCATCCCCGGCGCAGCCGTTGGTATTACGCCACCTCCGGACTTAACTTCCATTGTATAAAAAAATTGTTGAAATCAATCATTGTGATATATGTCCGAAGTTTCTCAATTAACTTGGGATAAATTTCTCAACGACTATCCCGAAGCTCACTTATTACAGTCTCGATCCTGGGGTGAATTAAAGTCGAGTTACGGGTGGGAAGTCTCCCGCATTATTTCCAGGAGCAGTTCTAATCATGAATTGGCGTCTGCCGGCGCACAAATCCTATTTCGTGATCTGCCGTTAGGTTATACCCTGGCCTATCTTCCGAAAGGGCCTGTGATCCCTAAAACACAACCCGCTGATTGGAACGATTGGGGGAAATTATGGGCTGAGGTGGATACGGTTTGTAAAAAAAAGAGATCGGTGTTTCTACTCGTGGAGCCGGACCTGTGGGGTGCAGATAACTCGAATGCAGAGGATAAACAAAAACAATGGACGGTACCGCCGGATGGATTTAATAATAGCATGTTCAGTGTCCAACCCGTGAGAACACTATTAGTTGATATCAGCGGCAGTGAAGAGCAAATCCTGGGACGTATGAAGCAAAAAACACGTTACAACATTCGTCTGGCTGGCAAGAAAGAAGTATTTGTATACCCTAGTGATGATCTGGACACTTTTTATCAATTGATGATCGAAACTGGAGGACGAGATGAATTTGGAGTACACAGTTTGGATTACTATCAACGTGCGTATGACCTTTTTCATCCTGCCGGCGAATGTGAAATATTTCTGGCTGAATATAAGAGGGAACCTATAGCGGGTTTAATAGCATTCGTAAGAGGGAAACGGGCGTGGTATTTCTATGGAGCGTCTTCGAATGAGCACCGTGAACGGATGCCCAATTATATCCTTCAGTGGGAGGCTATGCATTGGGCACGCTCTCGGGGTTGTGTTGTCTATGACTTATGGGGCGTACCTGATGAAGATGAGAAGACACTGGAGATGTACTTCAATAAACGATCTGATGGGCTGTGGGGGGTATACCGTTTCAAACGAGGTTTTGGCGGTCAATTGATTCGTTCCTTTGGTCCCTGGGATCGAATTTATATTCCTGGGATATATAAAATAATTCGCTTATGGATAAAAAGACGTGCGGTCGGGATGTTAGATGCATAGGTTATGTTGTAATTTCCCTTAAATATACCTGTAGATCGCAATAATAAAGTTAAATGATACGACACGAGATTGTTGCTCAATCGCAGCACTGGAATGACGCAGTTGCTTCTCTACCCAATGCCCACGTCCTACAAACATGGGAATGGGGTCAGATAAAAAGTCGCTTTGGTTGGAAACCTATATATATGCTGTGGCGAGATGAGGGTGAAAAGGTAGTCGCCGCAGCCTTGGTATTAGAGAGGACAATTCATTTAATGGGGGTTGAGACACCAATGCGAGTTATGTATGTCCCAAAAGGTCCAATTTTTAATTGGAGTGATATCGAACTTCGCCATTTTGTGTTGAACGATTTAAGAACCACTGCACTTGATGAGGGTGTTATTTTCATTAAAATTGATCCTGATGTCATATTGGGTACAGGTGTCCCTGATCAGACCGATTCACGAGACAACCCATTAGGGCAGGACGTTAGCACCGAATTAATAGAAATGGGATGGAGATTTTCCGAGGAACAAATTCAATTTCGAAACACAGTAATCATAGATCTGACTCCTGACATAGAAACTTTATTGGTAAACATGAAGCAAAAAACGCGTTACAACGTGCGGCTAGCTGGGCGAAGAGGGGTGGTCGTAAGAGAAGCGAAAGAAGAGGATTTGGAGCTTCTTTATGGCATGTATGCGGAAACGTCAATAAGGGATGATTTTGTAATCCGAGATAAAGATTACTACTGGACGGTGTGGTCGACATTCATGCATTCCGGGATAGCTCAACCAATAATTGCGGAAGTGGATGGAGTACCGATTGGGGCATTAATCCCATTTTGCTTTGCGGATAAAGCGTGGTATTTGTATGGTATGTCAAGGGCTATTCATCGGGATAAAATGCCGAATTACCTGCTACAGTGGGATGCGATGTGTAGAGCTAAAGCAAATGGATGCAGTATTTATGATTTATGGGGTGCACCGGATGAATTCAACGAGAGCGATTCTATGTGGGGAGTTTACCGGTTCAAGGAAGGCTTAGGTGGAGAAATAGTGCGCCATATAGGAGCTTGGGACCTTCCGATAAAACCAATTTACTATCGATTGTATGTCCAGTTCTTACCTCGCATATTGAAAATTATGCGTGTCCGTGGACGAGAAAGAACAAGTCAGTCAGTAGATCTTTGAATCTATGCGAATTTTCACCTTGACTGGTATTTTCAAAAGGAGTTATTAATGAATGATTTACCTCACCTTCGGATTGCTCACCTTCCAACCCCTGTTGAAGATTTGCCTCGTTTGTCATCACATCTGGGTGGTCCCCGCATTTATGTCAAACGTGACGACCAGACCGGGCTGGCATTCGGAGGTAACAAAACACGGAAGTTGGAATATATCATCGCAGCAGCGCAGGCTACTGGAGCACGTACGTTAATCACAACAGGTGCTGAGCAGTCAAACCATTGCAGGCAAACAGCGGCAGCAGCAGCGCGTTTAGGTTTTGATTGCATTCTTGTTTTAACCTCAATAGGAAACCAAACAACCACTCCACCTGTTTCGGGAAATCTACTTTTGGATCGCCTTCTGGGTGCAGACATTGTTTGGGCACCCCATATTAGGCGCGATCAAGTCTTGGCAGATACTTTTGAAAAAGCTTTAGCTGCCGGACGGCGACCATTCTTAATCCCATACGGAGCATCAAGTCCTCTAGGGGCTGCAGCTTATGTATTCGCACTAAAGGAACTGATAGACCAAACGCAAATAGAGGGTGCTCTTTCCAGGCAACCGGATTGGATTGTATTCGCTTCATCTTCTGGTGGAACTCAAGCTGGTTTGGTTATAGGTGCTCGTCTATTTGGATTCAAGGGAAGCATATTGGGAATAAGTGTGGATGAGGACGCAGGTGTACTTAGAGACCGCATCATTGCCCTTGCAAACGCTACTGGTGAATTATTAGGTGAGAACGTAGATATAAAGGTACACGAAGTACTTGTAAACGATAGTTACCTCGGAGAGGGTTATGGGGTCTTGGGAGAGGTCGAGAAGGATGCGATTAATCTGTTCGCCCGAACTGAGGGGTTGATGTTGGATCCTGTTTATACATCGCGTGCAGCTGCAGGATTGATAGATCTAATCCGGCACGGCTTTTTTTCGAGGGAAGGTATGGAGAATGTCGATATTTTGTTCTGGCACACTGGCGGGACACCAGCCTTGTTTGCCGAGCAGTATATGGATGTGGTTTGAATTAATTCTCATTTAAGGAATTACGCAAAGGCAGGATGAAACCTGCATTTTATCGCTTTGAGTGTTCCTTCAGTGTGGAAAAATTGACCGAAATTAATATTTTCTATTTACCCTGCCATCAATCAATGGGTGAGATTTTTTACGGCGCAGTTGGAGCACACGGTTGAAAAGTTGTTGGAAATACGCTTGATATGATTGAGTTTTGATTTCAGCACCTGCATTTTGAGCTTTCTCTAAGTCTGCTGATTGAAGACTGAAGGTTCCTTTCTCATATTCTGTCACGAGTTGTGTGGCGGGAGATTTAACCGATGAGAGTAATTCTCCTAAAGATATGGCGCGTTCTGCTGGCGTATCGGCAGTGGATGGTAGGTCGCCAAGTCTGGAAAGAGCGCGATTTATTTCGATGTAGGCTTTACTAAGGGGGGATAGACCAGCATGTTGAGCCCATGATTGGACACGTCTAGGGGGACGAATTCCAGCCTTTTCAAAAGCTGCTACTAAGACTATTGGAAAAACCGGTAGATCAATACGAGAGCGGAACCACCACACAATATAGAGCAGAATTACACTTATCAGTATTGCTGAAATAGACAAGGCGATTCTTATTTGGTTGGTTCGTCTTAAGTTTGAGAGAGCTAAACCGGGATCCCGACCATATGCGTCCTCTTCCCTTTCTAAATCCCGCGGTTCCATTTCTTCATATTCACTGTCAGGTGAAAAATCTGCGCCGTTGGTTTTCAAAGGAGTTACAACCGGTCGAATTATGGTCGACTGAGATGTGGTGGGCTCAAATTCCACCCAACCGATATTGGGGAAATAGACTTCAGGCCATGAGTGCGCGTCTCGTTGTCGTATGAGATACTCTTCGTCTTGTGTAAATTCGCCTTGAGCATAACCAATCGAGAACCTTGCCGGAATTCCTAAACTCCTCAGCATCACTACTTCAGTAGTTGCAAAATAATTGCAAAAACCCTGCTTCAGATCAAATAAGATCCAGTCGATGGCCTCCACCCCGTCAGGCTGTTCTGGAACGATATCCGTGTACTCGATGTTATTTCGCAAATAATTGGTGATTGCGACAACTTTTTCATAAGGATTGTCAAGGTCAGCGGTAATATCTAGAGCTAATTTTCGTGTCCTGGGGGTGATCGAATCTGGAAGTTGTAGATAACGGTCCGTAATCCAAACTGGATAATCATTCCCGGATTCTTTAAGTTGAGGGATGGAAGCGTGAGTAATTGAAGATTGAGAGATATAGACCTGTCCTGGTTCCAAATCTGGAGAAGCCCTAAAAGTAGAGATGTCAACTGTTCCATCTGGATTCTCAGCCAATTCAACAAGCGAATTGCGGCTGACCCATTTTGGTTGTGGTGGAGTAAAGAGTGTTGTCAAATTGGTAGCCAAGATAAATTCGAATGAGCTAGTTATCCGTCCTTCATTCTTAGGCATGGTTAGTTTTGAATCTTCCGGTTTATAAGTTTGTGTTTTGTTCTTTGTGCTTTTCCACTGCCCATTCTCATACGTATCGTAAGTACGAGCACGCCAATAAAGGCGGATATCTTCTGGAATATTTTTGGCTGTTCTGACTGTAAACAACTGTGTATCGGTCAGCAGGTTACCCCGACCCAGCAAAGCGCTCTTCCCGTAGTAATCGCTAAGAACTCCAGAAGAGGAGCGAAGGGAGGCGAAAGCGTTATCGAAATGGTCGCGTGAAATGTTCCATGCATCTCGAACTGGCTGCCAGGCTTTATCGGCTGCTGATACTGAATTTGCCAGAGCAGGAACCGTCCAGGCAAGAAATACAATCAAAGCTGTCGCTAATAAGGTAATGCGAATAAATTCTAATCCCAAGTGAGGCGGTAGAGCCGTCCGACTTTGCTTCCAGTGACTTTGATTATGAAGGTATACCATCCGGGCGACCAGAACAAGAGTAAAGAAGAGATAAAAGACCAGATACCAAGCCCGTCTTGGGATAAGAGGATCTAAGGAATGAAATACAAGAATGACCAGACCAGTTGGAAGAACGGCGAGCCATGCATTGCCAAACCGGATAAGAATGAATCCTGCGGAGACGGATAATATCCAGAAGAGAACGGTCATTAGCATCAGGAAAAGGAGGGAGTCCTGCACAATTTCCTGGTGGACAATTTGGTTGATAATGACACCTGAGCGATTGGCAAGAATCATCAACCGCTCTGGCCATAAGATTTCATCTTTCATTATTGATCCCAATTGCCAGGGAATGATAAAGATTCCATATAGGATCGTAAATAATCCAGCTAGACGAGATGAGAATTTACTATAACCCAATGCTAAACCGAGAATTGCCCCTAGCACGACCAATGTTTGGACGATTTCCAAGTGCTTCGTCCATTCAGTAGCAGAGAGACGCGTTGCACCAGTCAGTAACGTAGCAATTAACAAAAATATTGCAGGAAAATCCCACCACCGCTTACGAGAAAAATCTGTTTTCATCTTCTCTCTATAATTTATATATCTGTAGGTAGCTTATCTTAATTTGATTACAATGTTAATTCAAATCAGGTTCAGTTTACCGCGAATTTAGGGAAGCTGGAAATCAATGTTTAGGCCAAGTTAAATCCCACGTTATTTACAAATTTATCTGTCATTAATATAGTACCCTTTTGTGGTAGAATTTGTGCCATTGAGGCTCTGGGTATATCTAGGTGGCTAATTTTCCTCCCAATAATAAATCTCTCAGATTTCTGAGGAGTAAAGATGCTTGATGAACATTGGCTTTTTATCGGGGTATTCCTGGTTCTAGCTCCGATCTTCGCAATTTTACCTTTGATTTTTACTCGCCTAATTGCTCCAAAAAAACCAAACCCAATCAAGTTACAGACATATGAATGTGGAATTGAAACTGTTGGAGATACTTGGGTTCAATTCCGGGTTCAATATTACATTTTTGCCCTTGTTTTTTTGGTATTTGATGTTGAGATAGTATTTCTCTTTCCTTGGGCGGTGGCGTTTGATCTCCTACCCTTATTTGCTGTCTTCGAGGGTGTATTTTTCATCATCATCTTAGCGGCTGGGTTGATCTACGCCTGGCAAAAAGGTGCTCTGGAATGGAGTTAGTACATCAATATTGAAATTAACAGGTTGAAAGGGTTTTACTCTCAACCTGTCAACCTTTTTCTAGTGGGTCATAGTTAATAAATTTTTGTTATATCGCTCCCGGGAGTGTTGTTATGTCTGATCCAATTGCAGTAATTGGAAATTGGTTCGAAGGGGTACTTGCAAATTTGGGGTTGTCGTCTGGATTGGTGACCTTAATCTTGGCAGTATTAGGTGTGCTTATTGTAGTAAGTTTTGTATTAATAATTGATATTGGACTGGTATGGCTCGAAAGAAAGGTCGTGGCGCGTTTTCAGGATCGCCTCGGTCCAAACCGCGTAGGTCCCTTTGGATTGATCCAACCAATAGCAGATGTAGTTAAGTTGTTGATAAAGGAGGACACTACACCATTAGGAGCGGATCGCATAATATATAATCTGGCTCCAATTTTAGCGCTGGCAACTGTTTTGCTAATTTGGGCAGTGATCCCATTTGCACCCACTCTCGTAGGATCTGAGATAAACGTTGGAGTATTATTTATTGTCGCCGTAGGTGCCATCGGAACATTGGGCATTCTTATGGCAGGTTGGGCATCTAACAACAAGTATGCTTTGTTAGGCGCTTTTCGCACGGTAGCCCAGGTGATTTCTTACGAAGTGCCGATGTTGATTGCATTACTAGTGCCCGTATTACTCGCCCGTACAATGTCAGTCCAAGGAATTGTACAAGAGCAGGAAATCTGGTATGTATTGATGGCTCCTGTGTCAGCACTTATTTTTTTTCTCACTGGTATTGCAGAAATTGGACGCACACCATTTGATCTTCTCGAGGCAGAATCTGAAATTGTTGCGGGATTTCACATCGAGTACAGCGGGATGAAATTCGGGCTATTTTACGCAGGAGAACTCCTGCATGCATTAACTATTGGGGTTCTGTTTTCAACGCTTTTCTTGGGTGGTTGGCGCGGCCCGTTTGTGGAACAAATTCCAATCTTAGGAGTTGTCTATTTGTTTTTTAAAGCGTTTTTGGTTTATTTTGTCATTATGTGGATCCGGTACTCGTTGCCTCGCATCCGTATTGACCACATGTTGAATCTCAATTGGAAGTTTCTTACACCGCTGGCATTGGTTGCATTAATTGCTACGGCGGTTATGGACAAGATACTGATAAACGCTTCACCCCGAGGCTATACTGTTGGAATGCTGATCGTGAATATTGTGATCATATTGATTACTCTCACCATCCTACACTCTTATGCCGTAATTAAACGAGAGAGAGTGGGAGAACATCGTCCGACTGCAAATCCTGACGTTGCTATTTCTTCAAGAGATAAAACAACAGAGATATCAACGTTAGTATAAGATAGGACACTTATGACATTTATTCAACTATTTTTCATCTTCGCCGCTGCTGCAACTCTCGGTGCTGCTTTAATGGTTGTTACCTCTCGCAACCTAATCCATGCCGCATTATGGCTGATTGTGTCTTTGTTTGGGGTTGCGGTTTTTTATGTAATTCTTAATGCCGGATTTTTGGCAATGGTTCAGGTGGTCGTATATATTGGCGCCATTGCCATTTTAATGATTTTCGCCATAATGCTAACTCGGAAAGTATCTCAAGTTCCAAAGCCAGTCTTCAATTCAAATTGGATTTGGGCTTTATTAATTGCAGTTGTGATGTTCGGATCAATGACTTGGATTCTCAATATGTGGCCGCAAATTGAAGCGATGCCACCTGCCATAGATCCATCCATTGACCCGCTACGCCAGTTAGGTGTAGCCTTGGTCTCTCCAGAGGCATATGTATTGCCCTTTGAATTAGCCTCTTTGCTCCTTCTAGCCGCGCTGATTGGTGCAATTGTCGTAGCTTGGGAAAGCAGATAGGAGCGTGTGATGATCCCAATTTCATGGTATTTAATTTTTGCAGCCGCACTCTTTTGCATAGGTTCATTTGGGGTCTTAGCCCGTAGAAACGCGATCGCGATTTTGATGGGTATTGAACTCATGCTTAATGCTGTGAACGTAAACCTTATCGCCTTTTGGCGGTATACAACCCCTGAAAAAATAGATGGTCAGGTGTTTGCGGTCATTGTATTCGCGGTTGCGGCTGCAGAAGTAGCTGTTGGTTTGGCAATATTCATATCAGTTTATCGCCTTCGTGGTACTGTTTCTGCAGACGAAATAGATTTGTTAAAGTGGTGATAGTCAAAAAAGCCTTTCTTTGTACCACTGTTTGTTTAGGGATTTTCTATGACAATTGAAACACTAATCTGGCTAATTCCACTTCCGCCTTTATTAGCATTTTTTATTATTATCCTGATTACTAACCGGAATAAAGGGCTCAGCCATAATATATCTGTAGGATCTGCAATCCTATCTTGGATTGGCAGTATGGTGGTTGTTTGGGCTGCGATTAATTCAGAGCACTTAGGAGTGCACCCGTTTACTTCATACCTGCAGTGGTTTCCTACAGGTGATAGCTGGTTTGTTATTGGTGTCCAAATTGATCCATTATCTGCGGGGACGCTTTTCTTTGTCGCATGGACAATTCTGATGATCTTCATATACAGCGTTGGATACAATAATTTCGGTCAACCTAAAGGCGATCACGACCGGGCAGGTCTTCCACCTGATGGGGCGACAGTGTCCGATGTACATGGGCACTCGCATAAAGTCCCGTCAATAGAGCCCATGTATTCGCGCTTCTTTGCTTTCATTGGGTTATTTGCTTTTGGAATGTATCTTCTGGTTGTCACGGGAAACTTGTTAATCCTGTTCGTCGGGTGGGAAATAATGGGTTTGTGTTCGTACCTGCTGATCGGTTTTTGGTATGGAAAGCCTTCTGCTCGTGCAGCAATGATTAAAGCTTTTATGACGACCCGGATTGGCGATGTGTTTATGCTTTTAGGAATAGCATACCTTTATTCAGCCACAGGCACTCTAAATTATCGTGAAATCTTTTACAACGAGGAAGTTCTGCATCAATTAGCGACCACAGCCACAGGGATATTGGGGCTTTCTGTGGCGGGATTAATCGGTTTATTGCTGTTTATTGGTGCAGTTGGTAAATCTGCCCAATGGCCTTTGCACGTCTGGCTGCCGGATGCAATGGAAGGACCTACACCAGTTTCAGCAATGATCCATGCAGCTACGATGGTTTCTGCTGGTGTATATATGACAATCCGCATCTTTCCATTGCTGTCCGCCGGTGCGGAACATGGTCAATTGACTCCGACGATGATCGTGATTGCGTTTATTGGTACATTCACAGCTATATTCGCAGCCACAATTGCGATCGCTCAAAATGATATCAAGAGAGTGCTGGCTTTCTCGACGATATCTCAATTGGGCTTCATGTTTGCAGCGATAGGAATCGGCGCTTACGTTGCCGCAGCGTTTCACTTGATTATGCATGCCTTTTTCAAAGCGCTGTTGTTTCTTGGCTCTGGTTCAGTGATCCACGGCATGGAACATGGTGTTCTGCACACCGGCGAGCACATTGACTCACAGGATATGTTCAACATGGGCGGTTTACGAAAAAAAATGCCCATAACTTTCTGGACGTTTTTAATTGGTGGATTAGCACTCGCTGGGTTCCCCCTCCTTACGGCAGGATTTTGGTCTAAGGATGAAATTTTTGCAGACGCGTTTGGGCACAACCATTGGGCTGTTTTTATTACTTTAGCATTTGCGGCGCTGCTTACTGCATATTACACGATGCGCCAGATCACATTGACATTTCTTGGAAAACCGCGCACCCATGCTGCTGAGCATGCTCATGAAAGTAAGTGGACGATGACGTTGCCTTTAGTGGTGTTGGCTGTTTTGTCAGTTATCGCTGGCTGGGTGGGTATCCCTGAAGATTTCCCCGCTCTGGGTGGCACAATACCCAACTTTATGCATGAATTCGTAGGTGAAACGCTTTTAGAACACCCTGAAATGGTTGTGTTCAGTTACATTCCTCTGCTGACATCCCTGGTTGTTTCGTTGGGCGGTCTAACTTTGGGTTGGCTGGTTTATCGTGACATCAAAGTTGGTGCCATCGATCCAGAGCAGAAAGCGCTTGGACCCTTGTATACGGTGTTGAAGAAGGGGTATTACTTTGATGAGTTGTACGATTTCTTGTTTGTGCGACCATCTTATTGGTGGGCTAGAAATTTCGCCTATTTGTGGATGGATCGCAAGGTGATCGATGGCATCATCAATGGGGTTGGTCATATATCGGTTCGCACAGGAGAATTTCTCCGCAATTTTATTGACAAGCCAATAATCAATGGCTTCGGTGATTGGGTTGGTGAAACGACCAAGAAAATGGGTTTTCTGTTCCGTCCTATCCAGACCGGTCGTATACAACAGTACATGATAATAGCCCTTGTAAGCATGATGGCGTTTAGCGCAATTTTTTATTACCTGCTCGTTTTCACTCGTTAGGATGACAGACGTTGAAAAAATACAATCTTAGGAAAAAGAAATGGATTTCATCCTAAATCACCTGCTAACGCTCATTTTATTTTTTCCTGTATTAGCAGCATTAATTCTTTTTATACTGCCAAGCGAGCTTAAAAATCTCCAACGATGGACGGCGTTTGTATTATCCATTATCCCCCTGATCCTTTCGTTGGTACTGTGGTTTAACTTCAAGCCAGGGGAACCGGGATTCCAGTTTCAAGAGATTTATACCTGGTACAGACCAATCAACGCTTCATATCACGTAGGTGTAGATGGTATCTCGCTGATATTGGTATTACTTACTACACTGCTGACTCCTCTGGCAATATTAACATCATTTACCATCACAGATCGAATCAAAGCCTATATGATCCTGTTCTTCTTGTTAGAACTGGGTATGTTAGGAGTGTTCATGACTCTTGACTTACTGCTATTCTTCGTTTTTTGGGAATTTGGTCTCGTCCCCATGTATTTCCTGATAAACCAATGGGGCAGCGAAAAAGGAGAGCGCGTAATTTGGGGAGGGAGAAGGATAAAATCACGAACTTACGCATCCTATAAATTTGTTTTGTTCACCATGGCCGGTTCGTTGGGTCTTTTGTTAGCAATCCAATTGATTGGCGTTACTGCGGGGACGTTTGACCTGGTTTTATTAACAGAGCGATGGGTATCACTGGATACCTCCTTTTTTAATATTCCGGTTCATACGGTAAAAACAATAGCATTCTGGGCATTTGTGATCGCTTTTGCGGTCAAAGTCCCTGTATGGCCATTCCACACCTGGCTCCCGGATGCGCATACAGAAGCCCCAACCGCTGGCTCTATGATCCTGGCAGGTGTCCTGCTTAAGCTCGGTGGTTACGGCTTTCTCAGACTGGTCTTACCGCTTTACCCCCAGGAATCTAAATATTTCGCAGGTGCGTTAGCTTTTCTTGCAGTAGTATCAATCATTCACGGAGCTCTTGCTGCATACGGACAAACCGATTTTAAACGACTGGTAGCGTATTCGTCGGTAAACCACATGGGCTTTGTCGTCCTTGGAATTGCCGCAGCAGCATTTGCAGTGGGCACACAAACTGCCACAATTGCGTTGCAAGGTGCCGTATTACAGATGTTCAATCATGGTTTGTCGGCAGCCGGCATGTTCTTCCTCGTTGGTGTTATTTACGATCGTACCCATACGCGCGACCTGAATGAGTTTGGTGGCTTGTTCCCCTTAATACCTGTATATGGTGGAATTCTCATATTCACTTCCATGGCATCCTTGGGACTACCAGGTCTTAATGGTTTTATTTCTGAATTCCTGGTTGTGAGAGGAGCATGGCCCGTATTTACCATTTATACAGCTCTGGCGATGATTGGTTTGTTCTTCACGGGTGCATATATTCTCAAGGGGATAAAGATGACACTCCACGGCCCTCTCAATACTCGTTGGGTTGGACGTTTAACCGAAATCAATGGACGTGAATTGTTAGTGATCATCCCATTGATGATATTAATGTTGTGGATTGGCGTTTGGCCGGCATGGATATTAGGAGTTATCAATAAAGCAGTCATGACTTTATATTAAGCAAATTCGTACCACGTGCCTTATTCCACGTGAACGAGGAAACCAATGCAATTTCCGATTTTGAGCTTTATCGTTTTTACCCCTCTGATAGCTGGATTGCTGATTCTCTTGATCCCGGGAGAGCGGAAAAGGGAAGTGCGTGTAGCCGCCCTGGCTGCTGGGATAATCGCACTAATCCTGTCTGTCTGGTTGTATTTCTCCTACGACGTTGCCGCCGGTGGATATCAGTTTGTTGAAAATTATCACTGGCTTCCGGCTTTAGGAATTTCCTATCAAGTTGGGGTGGATGGGATGAACACCCCTCTCGTTTTACTGACAGGCGTGGTAATGTTCACGGGTGTGTTGATTTCCTGGAATGTCGATGATCGTCCCCAAGAGTTCTTCTTCTTTTTATTTCTTCTCGCCACGGGTGTATTTGGTGTTTTTATTGCCTTAGACTTGTTTATGTTGATTTTTTTCTATGAGATCGCAGTATTCCCTATGTACTTGTTAATAGCAATTTGGGGTTGGAAAGTCACTCGTGAATACGCCGCAATGAAGCTGACCCTATATCTCTTTATCGGTTCAGTAATTGCATTAATTGGCATACTTGCCATGTATTTCGCCTCCGGGCTAGGCACATTTAATATGCTTGCCCTTGAGGGTGCCGGATTTTCTACCACCTTCCAGAAAATTTGGTTTCCATGCGTTTTCTTCGGTTTCGCGGTTCTGGGAGGCATTTTCCCTTTCCACAATTGGAGCCCTGACGGGCATGTAGCAGCTCCCACAGCCGTATCAATGTTCCATGCAGGTGTGTTGATGAAATTAGGTGCCTTTGCAGCTTTGCGAGTGGGAATTATGTTGATGCCAGAGGGTGCCAAATTTCACATGCCATGGATTATATTATTAACCCTCGTGAATGTTGTCTATGGAGCATTCATAGCTTCTGTTCAATCTGATTTCAAGTACGTGATCGGCTTTTCTTCTGTTTCTCATATGGGTCTGGTATTAATGGGTTTTGCAACCTTAAATCGAGATGGATTCTTAGGTGCTGGCGTGCAGATGTTTTCACATGGTGTCATGACAGCTCTATTCTTTGCTGTTGTTGGGGTGGTATACGACCAAGTTCATACCAGGGAAATACCTTCTTTAGGTGGCTTCAGCAAGGTGATGCCTATTGTTGCTGTAGCATTTATTGTTGGCGGTTTAGTATCGATGGGTATGCCCGGTTTTTCGGGTTTTGTTGCGGAGTTTCCCATATTCATGGGCCTTTGGAGGGATAATGCATTGATCGCGATCATCGCAGCTGTCTCAATCGTGATCACTGCTTCCTATATTTTTCGTATAGTGGGACAGGTTTTCTTCGGCAAAATCCCTGATAAATTCAAAGATCATGTACACGATATCAAAGCGCTTGATAAGATCGCCCTCGTTTTTCTTTCAATCATTTTGATCATAGTGGGTATATATCCGTCAATAATGGTTCCCCTTGTTGATTCTGGTGTTAATAATGTGCTGCGCCTTCTGGGAGGTGCGTAAATATGAATTTACACGCCTCAATGTTTCTTCCAATACTGCCCGAGATTTTACTGGTCGCTCTAGGCGCAGTAGTGCTAATTTTGGATTTGATCCTTCCTAAAAAGCAGCACAGAAACATTGGCTGGGTAACTGCTGCAGGTATGGGGTTGATCCTGTTATTCAGCATGCCTGCTCGACCTGAAGCTGAGCCCAGCCTAGTTTGGGGTGGAATGCTGCGTCATGATTGGTTGGGGTTTTCCTTTACAATGCTTTTCATCTTTGGCGCTGGTATAACAGCACTTTTTGCGATGGATTTCAAGAAACTAGGGCATAGGGGCGAGTTTTATCTCTTAATGATCGTTTCTACGATCGGTATGGCACTAATGGTTTCTGCTGCAGATTTGGTAATGATTTATCTCGCTATCGAGACGACAGCGATTCCGCTGTACATCTTGGCTGGCTTTTTCATCCGGGATGATAAGTCGACAGAAGCAGGTTTCAAGTACTTTCTTTTCGGTGCACTGACTTCGGCAATAATGCTTTATGGTTTTAGCCTTTTGTTTGGATTTGCAGGAACGACTAATATTTACCAGATCGCTCAAAGTGTGCAGGAGGGTGGCTTGCCTGCTGGTGCTCTAGTAGGAAGCATGTTGCTTGTATTGGTGGGATTTAGTTTTAAGATTGCTGGAGTGCCATTTCATTTTTGGTCCCCAGATGTGTACGAAGGATCACCGACACCTGTAGCGGGCTTTCTATCAACAGCATCAAAAGCAGCCGGGTTCGTGGTACTCTTACGGTTTATGATGGTTGTCTTTCCTGATATTACGTTACAGTGGGGAGCAGTGATCACGGCGATGTCTGTAGCTACTATGACAATAGGTAATTTATTGGCTTTGACGCAAAAGAATATAAAACGTATGCTCGCATATTCTTCAATTGCACATGCAGGTTATGCTTTAATCGGTGTGGTGGTGATTTCACAGGTCGGCGTTAGCAGTATGGTCTATTACTTGATCGTGTATCTGGTCACCAATCTGGCTGCTTTCGGTATTGTGGCTTCGTGCGGTAGAATCACCGGATCCGACGAGATGACAGCTTATTACGGGATGAGTCGCCGTTCACCTTGGCTGGCGCTTGCATTACTAGTTGCCCTACTTTCATTGGCTGGGATGCCGCCCCTAGGTGGATTTGTGGCCAAGTTTTTTGTGTTCGCAGCCGCAGTGGACGCAAATATGATTTGGTTAGCGGTGATCGGTGTGCTAAACGCGATTATTGGTATGTACTATTATCTAACGGTGCTCAAATATGTATACCTATACAGATCGGAAGATGAAGAGAAACCCTTGCTAGTAACTCGCCCCCTGAAATTGGCTATTACAGTTTTAACAGTCGGGATAATATTGATAGGTACAGTCCTCGTTCCTTGGTTCAATTGGGCTACAATAGCAGCAGCCTCTGTTTTTTGATACACAGTGCCAATTTGTTGACGGCTTTAAGATGCTTATGATACAATTCTCCAACCATGAGCCTGACTAATGAGAGATCCAGTAAAACCCGTGCTACGTATGCTTTGAATCTTACACTTGCAGCGGTGGTTGGTCAGGTGGGATGTCTAACTTCTGTGATTGTTTTGGCAGCCCTTTTTGGCGGATTATGGTTGGACAGTCGCTTCAGTACTAAACCTATTATCACAATAGGATTAATCGTTATCAGCGTTCCAATTACCCTATTCGCAATGATATGGGTAGTGAAAAAAGCTACCTCTCGAATAAAAACAAATGGTGAGCAGAATCCACAACCTTCAATGAAGGAGGAGCTCATAAGTGAATAATACCCGCCCTAGAATCCTTGGGATTCCAAATCGTTATCTTGCGTTGGCAATAATAGTATTGGGCATATTTGCCGCTCGTGTTTATGCTCCTGTTTTGCCGCATATCCAGGTAGCACCTGAACGTTTATTACACCAACCATTATTCACATTACCTGTTATTGGTTCTTTCTATTTGACAAATACCATGACAGCGATGGTCATCGCAGATATTATTCTACTTCTGATTACTTTCGCGGTTTGGAAAGCAGTGAAAAGCGGCAGTTTAGTACCCCAAGGATTTTCCGGGGCGATAGAAGCCTTTGTCGAAGTGTTATACAATATGACCGAATCCACTGCAGGAAAGTGGACGAAAAAAATATTTCCTTATTTTGGCGCGATTACCCTTTTGGTCTTAGTCGTCAACTGGACGGAATTAATTCCAGGCGTGGATACAATCGGGATTTTAGAGCCTGTGGTAGAGCATGGGAATCCAATCGAACAGGTCACGAGCAATATATACACTTTAATACGACCTGAAGGTGGAACAGATAGCGAACATGCTGCCGGTTTTACGCTCATAGGTTTCGTGCGAACACTTTCAACCGATTTAAATTTTACAGTTGCACTGGCATTAATTTCTGTGTTCATGACTCAGGTAATAGGTTTTCAAGCACTCGGACCGGGCTATTTCTCAAAATTCATTAACATTTCTGCTCTTTGGAACGTATTTAATAAACCAATGGGGATTATCGATTTTGCCGTTGGTTTGCTTGAGATCGTCTCAGAAATTTCAAAAATACTCTCTTTCTCCTTCCGGTTGTTTGGTAATATTTTTGCTGGTACTGTTTTACTTTTTGTAATTGGTACCTTGGTGCCCGTATTAGCTCCCTCGTTATTTTTGATGTTGGAAATATTTGTTGGTTTGATTCAAGCGTTCGTATTTGGTATGCTCACTATGGTATTTATGTCTCTGGCAACAAAGGGTCATGGAGATCATGAGGGGCAGCACGACCAATAATATAGTAAGTGATTTCTTG
The DNA here is from genome assembly GCA_965603285.1 of uncultured bacterium. Taxonomy (GTDB): domain Bacteria; phylum Chloroflexota; class Anaerolineae; order Anaerolineales; family UBA4823; genus JAUWPO01. The sequence continues at coordinate 6,626 of CBFDCK010000035.1, read as the reverse complement.
AGATATCCTTAATTGTTTGATAGGAATTTTCAAAAATCAGTGGTTTACAAAATTAATAAAAGGAGGTTAATTAGAAGAAAATGGATGCTGCAGCGGCAAAACTCATCGGAGCAGGCATAGCCATGCTTGGCACAATAGGTGCTGGATTAGGAATTGGCATCCTTGTAAGTGGTGCAGTTCAAGGAATTGCTCGCAATCCAGACGCAAGCGGCGATGTACAGACGAATATGATTCTGGGGATTGCTTTTGCGGAAGCGGTCGCTATTTATTGTTTGGTTGTCGCACTCTTGATCCTATTCGTTGGTTAACATCATAAAAACAAAAGAAAAGGAGGTAGGTTTTGGAAGCACTAGGCCTTAACCTGGGATATCTCTTAGTTCAGATCTTAAATTTTGCACTTGTCTTTATTGTCTTGCGTGCCTTTGTGTTCAAGCCGATCATGGATTTACTTGACAAACGCCGCAAATCCATTGCTCAAGGCTTACAGGATGCCCAAGTAGCAGCGAAAGCGCGCGCTAATGCGGAAAAGGATGCGCAGGAGATATTAACAAAGGCACAGGCAGAAGCAAATCAAAATATTCGGGAAGCGACTGAAAGAGCGGAAGTTGTTAGTAAAGAAATAATGGCTCAAGCTGAATCCGATGCTGCAAAAGCGCGCGAAGCAGCCTTAGCTGATGCCGGTTTGGAACGTGACCGGATGCTGGCAGATGTCCGCGGTCAAGTCGCAGCCCTTGCTATGGCTGCGGCTCATAAACTGATAGGCGATGCTTTGGATGAAAAGCGCCAACGTACCCTCATCGATGAATTCTTCTCGGGTGTAAAGTCCGGAGAAGTTGTCGTGTTAGAGGATACCGGATTGAGTGGAGCTTCGGCTGAAATTATTAGTGCTCTTCCACTTACCAAAGAAGAAAAAGAAATTGTCAGGCAAGATATAACATCAAAAACAGGCAGCCAGACTGTCACATTTCGGATTGACCCGTCCATACTCGGTGGATTGGTCGTTAAAGTTGGCGATAAAGTCTTAGATGGTTCCGTTTCTGGACAACTCGAGTCGCTCCAACAGAGTTTATCATAAAGCAGATTTGAAATTCGTTTAGTGAGTCCCGGTTTTCCATACGTATTACTTATTTTGAAGATTATAAAAATGCTCAGGGAGAGATAAGTTCCCTGGTCCTTTTCCTATACCATTTTTATGGAACATAATAACCGAACCAGGGGATCGAGTGTCAGGCTTAAAGATATTATGGAGTCTCTGCCTGAAAAAGAATATTCGGCGGATTTGGACGTCATAATTACAGGGGTGACACCAGATTCGCGGTGCGTTAATACCGGCGTTTTATTTGTCGCTGTCAAGGGGGGGACAACTGATGGTCATCATTTTATACCAGATGCAATCAAACGAGGGGCAAGTGCTGTAATTGGGACTCAGGTGATTAACGATTGCGATGTCCCATATATTCGGGTCTCAGACAGCCGCTTGGCGCTTGCAAATGCATCAGCGGCTTATCATGATTTTCCATCCCACAAGCTGGTAATAATTGGGGTAACAGGAACGGATGGTAAGACGACGACGGCTAATTTAATCTTTAACATACTTCAGACTGCCGGCTTTCAAACCGGTATGATTTCAACAGTCAATGCCGTGATCGGTGAGGAAACCTTGGATACAGGATTGCATGTCACAACGCCGGATGCTTCAGAACTTCATGGTTATTTAGCCCAAATGGTAGAAACTGGCATAACGCATGTGGTCTTAGAAGCGACCTCTCATGGGCTAGCCCAACACCGTTTATCTGCATGTGATTTTGATATCGCTGTAGTCACAAATATCGCCCATGAACATTTGGATTTCCATGGGACATATGAAGAATACCGTGCGGCAAAGGCGCGGTTATTTACTGCACTGGAGCACGGATATCCTAAACGAATTAATCCAGAGCGGGGTGCGGTGCTAAATATGGACGATATCTCCTTCCGGTACTTGTCTACTATTACTTCTTCCACTCAAATAACCTATGGGATTAAGAAAGATGCAGATGTACAGTCGAAAAGTGTGCGAGAATCCATAAATGGTTTGGATTTTATTGTAGAAGGACAGGGCATTCATCACAAGTCTTTTCGTTTCCCTGTTTTCACCACCCTGATAGGTCGTTATAACATCTCCAATTGTTTGGCTGCGATTGCAGCAACAAAAGGGATTATGGATTTACCTGGGGACGTGATCCAAAAGGGTATAAGTACTATGGCTGGTGTGCCAGGGAGGATGGAGAGAATTAAGATGGGGCAGGAATTTATTGGGATTGTTGATTTCGCGCACACACCCAATGCACTTAAAAATGTTTTAACAGCAGCTCGTGCATTGACCGCTGGTAAAGTTATCGCAGTTTTCGGCTCGGCCGGCTCACGCGATAAGGGAAAACGCCGTTTGATGGCCGAGATTTCAGCCGAATTGGCGGATCTAACAATCTTGACTGCTGAAGACCCCAGGAAGGAATCCCTGCAATTTATCTTGTCGGAAATGGCGGAAGGGTTGAAAACAAAAAATGGGGTCGAGGGCGATACTTTCTGGCGCATCCCGGACCGGGGAGAAGCTATCCGCTTGGCGGTTGAATTAGCCGAGCCGGGGGATTTGGTAATCGCCTGCGGCAAAGGGCATGAGCAGTCAATGTGCTTCGGTGAAACGGAATATGCCTGGGATGAACGGGTTGCGATGAGAGCAGCCTTATCTGAACGGCTGGGGATACCCGGACCTGAGATGCCTTTTTTACCTACACATCACTAGTAGAGATACTAATACTTATACTCTTCTCGTACCGGGTTGAAAATATCCAAAACTTTAGCTGGAGTTCCCCCGACCTTCACTTCATGATCTACTCCGCCTGGAATTATATATAAGTCCCCTGGGTGCAAGAGGCGAGTTTCGCCTCCAATTACGAATTCCAGTTCCCCTTCAAGCACTATCCCACCTTGTTCGTGTGGGTGGTTGTGTTTGGGGAGAGTAGCGTTTGCGTCCAACTCCACAATCACCATCATAATTTTTTCCCCCCAAAAAGTCCTTGCATGAATGCCAGTAATTAAATCCTTCACCTCCCGGTTGGCAGGGTTATAAAAAAACATCCATTTTTCTCTTAGTGTGTTTGAAAATTTTTAAGTTTGTGGATTAAAATCAGGGTTCCAGTACAAGACATGTCAAAGTATCTATTATGCCCGGAATCGGTTGTATGTCTGCTGCAATCAAGTGACCAATTCTGTGGACGTTCTCAGCCTGGATTACAGCAACGACGTCATAAGGACCGAATGTCATATTTGCATCCATTACCCCATCTATACGTCGTAAATTATTGACGACCTCCAGGATGGCTCCGGATCGTACTGTGATCATTACATACGCTTTCATTTCATCTCCTCGGTGTTTGAGCTATTTTCTTGCGGGACGGAGAAAGATTATCCAGTATATACCTGCGACAAAAATCGCGCCTCCAATGATATTCCCGATTGTTACTGGCAGCAGATTGTTGATAAGAAATGATTCCCAGGAGAGGGATGAATATTCAGTAGGTGTCCTGCCTATCGCGCCCCAAAATTCAGTCGTCCCAAAGTTTTTAATTAGAAGGGCAATTGGGATGAAGTACATATTTGCAATACTGTGTTCGAAGCCAGCGGCAACGAATGCTGTAATGGGGAAGATGATGGCTGCGATCTTGTCGATTGTACTGCGAGCGCTGAAAGTCATCCACACAGCAAGACAAACCAGGGTATTACAAAGGATACCAAGTGCTATCGCTTGGAAAAATCCAAGACCGACTTTTGCATGTGCAATATTGAGAGCTGCAGCTCCAACTGCTCCACCGCCGAACAGGTATTGTTTGCTGATAAACACCAATAACACTGTTCCAATAGCACCGACAAAATTGCCAATATAGACTACACCCCAATTTCTAAGCAGGGCAGATAATGTGACTTTTCCGCTTGCCCAGGCCATTACAATTAGGTTATTCCCAGTGAACAGTTCGGCGCCTCCAACTACAACCAGAATAAGACCCAGACAGAAAACGAAACCTGCAAGTAGTTTGTTGAATCCAAATGGAAAATCTGTAAATAATGCAGTTGTCCCCCCCACTGTATTAATGGGCATATCGCCTGCAATAACCGTTGTGGCAAAAACCGCACCCAGAGCAATAAAGGCACCGGCAAGTATCGCCAGTGCAAACATCGTAAGAAGTGGAGCTTCTGCTTTCCTAACGCCGATATATTCGGCTCTGGTTGCCATTTCTGACGGTAATAAAGCATCTATATTCAGTTCAGGACTCATAGTGATCTAACGCTCCAATCTACTTTTGAGAAATATCCCACGTTTGAAAGTCTAACTCTAAAAGGTACTTTTAGAAAGGACAAAAATCACTTAGAGATTCTTATTAAATCATATCTAAGCGATTGTGGGTAATTGAATGCATAATGAATTAACTTAAGATAGTATAACTTATATGACACACCATAAAGGTCGAAATCGTGATTTTTATGGTATCCTTGCGTCTATGCCTTAAGCCTCGGTGGCTGATATCCAAAATAAATTTCCTCATTCCAGTCGTCAATTACTACCTTTTACTATGTTGAGCGTTACGCTCCCTATAATGAATTGGGAATTCCATTTTGCTGTGACACCCTAATTGTATCAAGAAAATTTCTCCAGGTCAGGTGCTTATTGCTTGTTCGGGGCACAGGTATTGTCAACACGATTTTCGCTCAATAACCGGACCTGCGTTTCCTTTCAATGACATTTACATCATTATCAACTGAATTCAGTCTGCCTGAGAGCAGTCACTCTGATAGGCGCAATGCAGTACGGTGGATAATATCGTATGCTTTGCGATACTGGTTTTTATTACTAATGGTATTGATCGGGGCAATAAGTAATGCGGGTCTTGCGGCTTTAGTCCCTGTGTTGATCGGTCAGGCTTTCAATGCCGTATTGGAGTCCCCTCCTAACATAAATGTACTGATACAAATTGCGATCTTAATAGTGGTGAGCCAGACAGTGCGGGGGGCACTGCAATTTGGTCGTAACTTTGGCGCCGAGTTGACTGGTCAGCGTGTGGAGCGGGATGTACGTCACGAACTGTATGTCAGCCTGCTGGGAAAAAGCATGACATTCCACAGCTTACAGCCGGTCGGGGATACTATGGCACGTGCCACCAATGACGTCCGCGAGTTGAACCTTTTATTCAACCCTGGTTTGAACTTAGTAATTGGTTCAGCGGTTTTTATGTTTATGCCGTTAATAATTGCACCACGCTACCATCCGTCCTTAGTACTAATACCCATGTTGTTCATCGTAATTTATTACATTGCAGTCTGGCAATATTTGAGCGAACTTCAACCGATCACGAGCAACATCCGGACAGCATTTGGGCAGTTAAACACAAGATTGGCGGAAGCAATCGATGGGATAGAGACAGTCAAGGGCATGGCTCAAGAAACCAGTGAGGTAGAACGTTTCGCAAGTATTGCGCGCCGGTTCCGAGATGCGTTTGTTAAACAAGGGGATGTAGAAGCCCGCTTTTTACCTTTGCTTTTATTGGGAATTGCTCAAGCTTTGGCTCTTTTTCAAGCATTGATTCTGTTTAAAAATGGTTCCCTGGATGTCGGAGACGTGATTGCTTATTTTGGACTCATTCAATTATTTGGATTCCCAACTTTTGTCTCCTTATTCGCATACTCTCAGATTTCTATGGGGGTTGCAGGAGCAACTCGAATCCTAGACTTGATCAACCGTGAAAATGATTTGGATCAAAACCTGCAGGGATATTCCGGACCAATGCGAGGCGAAATTGAGTTTCGAAGCGTTTCGTTTTCGTATGGAAAGAAGGAACAGGCAGTGGAAGACATCTCTTTTAAAGTTGAACCTGGGCAGACTGTAGCTTTCGTCGGTCAAACCGGCAGCGGAAAAACCACACTGGTGAAACTTGTTAACCGCACTTATGATGTGACATCGGGTCAAGTTCTAGTTGATGGCATTGATGTTCGTGATTGGAACCTGGAAGCTCTAAGGCGCAGCATTTCCTTTATTGAGCAGGATGTGTTTTTATTCTCACGCAAGATTTCTGAGAACATTACATTCGGAAATCCTGATGCGACCCAAGAAAAGATGATAGAAGCGGCACAGGCCGCGCAGGTGCACGAGTTTATTTCGTCTTTTAAGAGTGGTTACCAGACAATTATTGGAGAGCGTGGTGCGACTCTTTCTGGGGGACAGCGCCAGCGCATCGCGTTGGCTCGTGCGTTCCTCATTGATCCACGGATACTTATATTGGATGATTCGACCAGCGCGATTGATAGCGCAACCGAAGATCAAATCCAACGTGCTATATATACTGCTGCTCGTGGACGGACAACTTTCATCATTACCCATCGGTTGTCACAGATCCGGTGGGCTGATCTGATCCTCGTCATGCGTCAAGGAAAATTAGCCGCTATTGGGACACATGAGTATTTAATGACATCCTCAGAAGATTACAGACGAATTTTCAGCGAGTAAGAAATGGGTTTTTTTTCAAGTTTAGATATCGAAGGCTACGATCGTCAATATACCGACAAGCAGCTTGTAAGCCGCGCCGCTGAATATTTTC
>CBFDCK010000034.1:0-24486 GCA_965603285.1 uncultured bacterium | reverse complement strand
TGGTGTTAAACGTCAACCGCCAAAAGAAACAGATAAAATTGAGCATGAAAACTCTAGAGGTACCTCCTGCTGTTGAAGAGGATTATGAAAGGCAATCCCGCCCATCGAAGAAAAAAGTTGAACAAGAAGATAAACCGGTTGAGCCTGACCCCACGGCAATGGAATTTGCTTTGCGGGATGCCATGGACCGCTCCAAGGATGATGATAAGGGTGATCCAGTCCCCTCCAAAAAGCAAAAACCAACAGCCGAGGACAATGAGCTTGATGATGTTTTAACCCGTACACTGCATAACAGAGTTCAAAGCACAAATTAGAAGATCTGTCCCTGTTGGAATAAAAAACTGGTGCTGCAGTTTCCCGTCATGATGCTGCTGTACCAGTTTTACATTAAATATTATTCTCTCCCAATGGGTGCCCCGCTATCCGTAGATGCCCAGCTCAAATGCTCCAATCCCACATTGAGGGCAGTTCGCATGGTAGACCAATCCGACAGCAGCATTTTTAGATAAGTCATCATCGGAGCGGGTCGCAGCGCCCACTCTCGGAAAGCGCGCTTCTGCCAATACAGCAGTCGTTCTGCAGACAGGTTGGGATAATCGAGCACCGTCCCTCTGTCCATATCCACATCTTCCCAGCGGGTTCCCTTACGGAACCAGCCCTTCTCCACGACCTCGGCGAAAAATGGCGTGCCTGGGTAAGGGGCTGCAACGTGGAAGAGAGCGATATCCAAAGGTAATTTCTTGGCAAACTCGATCGTTTCCCTTATCGTCTCTTCAGTTTCGCCAGGCAAGCCGATAATGAAGTAGCCCCAATTCTTTATTCCGGCATTCTTAGCCCAGGACAATGCCCGCTTGGCTTTATCAGGGTAGGCACCTTTGTGAACATGCCTGAGGATTTGCTCGTTTCCGCTTTCGATGCCCCAAGAAATATACCAGCAGCCCGCTTTGCTCATCAAGCCCAACATCTCTTCGTCTACGTAATCGATGCGGCTGTTGCAGGTCCACTTTATATCGATCTTCTCAGCGATCATACGCTGGCAAAGTTCAACTACCTGCTCCCGATTCACAGTGAATAAGTCCGAATACATGTGAATATTATGAACGCCCATTTTCTTTAACTGCCACATTTCACTCATGAGCAGTTCAGGGGAGCGCAGCCTGGTTGAATACTGGTAGCTGACATGCTTTATACAGAAGGTGCAACCGGCTGGGCAGCCGCGGCTTGTCACAATAAACGTAAACGGACCCTTAATGAGCGGCATACGGTATTTCTCAAAGGGCAGCAGTTCATGCATTGGCACCGGTAAATCATCCAGATTGGAGATAAACGGTCTGGGCGAATTGACCACAATCTCATCTCCATCCCGCCATGCCAGTCCCTTAATGGCATGCATATCCAGCGATCCATCAGCCTTAATTGCTGGTTTATAGTCCGGATCGTGTTTATCAAAGAGGCGCAAAATTTCCGGCGGACGCTCTTCAATTTTGCCTTCAAAATGATCCAGCAAATCACGAATCGTCAGATCTGGTTCACCAACCAACACGTAATCAAGACTGGGATACGGGTTCATCGTTTGACGGGGGAGCGGTGTAACATGCGTCCCAAACGCGATCGTGATTGCCCGGCGCGCCTTGGCCAGAAAGCACCCATACATATCGTTTTCAAGAGTGGGGGCAGTTATCTGCGTCATGTAATAACGCGGCTGGTATTCTTCAAGCTTTTTTATAAACTCGGACCAACTCATGCGTTCCGCATTGGCATCCACAATTTGAACTTTATAAGTGGGATGTAGCAAGGCTGCCATTTGAGCCAGTGACACCTGCGGCCAGACCATGTTCTCGCGCGTGCGCCGCCCAACCCGGTGCTGGGTGCGAATCCATAATTCACGATCTGGCGTGGGAGGATTGACCAGCAGAATATCGACCGCATTCTCCGGATGCGGTCTCTCCAATAAACCCTGGCGAACGATATCATCTACGTTCGGGTAATCCGCCATCCGAAGTTTTGGGATGCGGCGCTTTCCCGAATTATCTATTGTCGAATTATCTCCGGTCTCACCCATCTAAGTATCTCCTGGTTTTTGCAGTCCCACCATGTTGGTGATTCTATCTACATAAGCTATTCAAGTCAAGTCAGCACCCACTCAAGGAGGATACATCACTCCATTATTCGGGCAGGGGTATAATTGCGGGCATGTATCCGGCTGTCTTCCTCGATCGGGATGGAGTTATTATTAAGAATCGCCCGACATATGTCCGTACTTGGGACGATGTAGAGATCCTTCCAGATGTTCTCCCAGCCCTGGCTCAGATGACAACCCGCCCGTATAAAAACGTCATAATTACAAACCAATCGGCGGTCGCTCGAGGGCTGATCTCATTACGCGCAGCGGAGAAGATCAACCAACGTTTAACAGACGCAATAAAGAAGGCTGGCGGACGTATTGATGGGATTTTCATGTGCCCGCATAAACCCGACAACAACTGTGAATGCCGCAAACCACGTCCGGGTCTAATCTTCCAAGCAGCGGATACATTAACGCTCGATTTGAAACGCTCCATATTGATCGGTGATGCGCTGACAGACTTGCAGGCTGGATTGAATGCCGGCGTTGGTAAGATAGCATTAGTGCTAACAGGCCGCGGATTGCAGCAAGCTAAATCCGTCAAAGTCCAGCAAATGAAACCGTTTCCGATTTTCGACAATTTAGCTCAAGCACTGGACGCTTTATGTAAATAGGAGGTTTAATTTTGTCAGATTCTGAAATCCATAGCGGTGAAGATTTCGATCGCTTCGCACGTAGAGTTAACGAATTAAAAAAGGACTTATCACAGAAAAAACCATCATATTTAGCAGCTGCCACATCGGCTGAATTTCGTCCGAGGCATTCTATTAAAGGTGAATTCAGTCTCCTGCTATGGGGAAACGAAGTGTGCCTCTCATATCCCGATTTCATTATCCAAGATCAGCGGACAGGGAACCCTTTATCCCAGATGGATTTGGTCATGCTGCTGTATTATTTTAACACCTCAGACGGAACTGCAAAAACCGGGAGATGGATATCCTTTTCAGAACTCCCGGATGGCAAATTCTACAATCAGGCATTCCAAGGCTATACCGGTCAACGTCTAGCGCGCTCATTTCATGATGACATGGCGATTTTCGAGCACGCTGCCACAAGCCTCGGCGGCACGCCTTTTCCACTAGGCAGCGCCTCATTCACTTTCAAAGTTCTACCGCGGGTATCTTTGCTGGTGATCTTTTGGCAGGGAGATGAAGATTTTCCCTCTTCTTTCCAGATTCTGTTCGATGCTTCTGCCAGTCATTACTTACCCACCGATGCCTATGCGATAATAGGCAGCATGCTTACAAGCAGGCTTATCAAAGCAAAAAACTATTAATGAGGAATTTATATCTATGCCCAGAAGTATTGATCCACAAACGATGAATGTAGATGAGTTACCCGGAATTTGGTCACCAGTTCAATGGGATCTCTCTGAAGACGAACGCTTAGAGGAATTAGAAAACCAGGCCACTGCAAGTTTACTATGGACAGTCGATACACCCGAAGCGATCCTCAGATTGTTTCTCAACGAAACCGATATCAAGCGCGCTTATGATCCACCCAATGGCTACGATCCTGAAATCCAAGGCGAATGGGATGGGGAGCTGGTCACGTTCCAATTTATGAGGGAAATTGAACTTTCCAAAGTTGTCCGTGAAGAAGATTATTTATACGTAGAGTATAAAGTTGAGGACCTGGGAAACTGGGCGATAGAAATCCAAACCGACATAATAAACGTTGTTCACCTTTAATGTCTGTTTTTCTTGACAAATACAGACCATTATCCTAGAAATAGCCATAAAACCTAATCTAATCTACCAAGGAGGTTACAAATATCCAAACACCCCATAGTACACGTTGAGTTTTCCACTCATAATCGAGAAGCAGCCGGGGATTTTTATTCCAAATTATTCGATTGGAAAGTACAGCAGATGCCAGAAATGAATTATGCAACCTTTGACACCGGTGAGGGAGTTGGGGGAGGATTTAATCCTGTACAGGAAAATAATCCAGCTGGAACCGTAACTGTATACGTTCACAGCGACGATATTGATGCCTCACTTGCAAAAGCCGAAGAGCTGGGTGGAAAGACGCTTGTACCCAAGTCCGAGATTCCCGGTGTCGGTTGGTTCGGCTTCTTCTCCGATCCAACGGGTAACATGATCGGTCTTTTTACAGAGCTTCCACAGGAGGCTTAACCAAAATCAGCCTCCCGCTCCAACAAGGGTCATTCAATGGACAAACATCTTTCCTCAACATATTGATCATTGGGGCTGTCTAAAAAAACACAAAACACTTCGATCTGACCGCCGTCCCCATACCTGCCCCTCCGGTGGCGGTAAAGAAAACAGTCCTACAACTTCTTGGACACCCCCTTTTTATTCATCCAAATACTTACTCTGCCATTCGTAGAGCCGATTTAAAGCCTCAATGGGTGACATTGAATTAATATCCAAGGCATTCAGTTCATCCAATAAGGGGTTGGTCTCCGGGAAAAACGCCATCTGGCGTGGAGCAGCCTGATCAAGCTTAACCGTACTCCCTGAGGTTGCTTCTAATTGCGAAAGAATCTCGCTGGCGCGCTGCACTACAGGAGCAGGAAGTCCGGCCAGTTGACCCACATGGATGCCATAAGACCGGTCAGCGCCTCCGGGAACGATTTTATGCAAGAATAAAACCTGACCGTCAGCTTCGCTTACGGCGACGTTGTAATTTCGCACCCCGGGCAGCAATTCAGACAATTGGGTCAGCTCGTGATAATGGGTAGCGAATAACGTCTTGGCACGCAGCCGGGGATGATTATGAATGTATTCCACAACCGCCCAGGCAATCGAAACGCCATCGTAGGTGCTAGTGCCGCGGCCGATCTCATCCAAGATGATCAGGCTTCGGGGGGAGGCGTGGTGGAGGATATTAGCAGTCTCCACCATTTCCACCATGAAAGTTGACTGTCCGGCATGGATTTCATCTTGAGCGCCAATGCGAGTGAAAATCCGGTCGACTATCCCCAACCTGGCGGAAGAAGCGGGCACAAAACTGCCGATCTGTGCCAGTAGAACGATCAGTGCCACCTGTCGAATTAATGTGGATTTACCCGACATATTAGGACCGGTGAGGATCCGAATTCTCTCACCTTCTGCGAATACGACATCGTTGGGAATGAACCTTTTCCCAACCAGGGAACCTTCCACCACCGGATGGCGTCCTTCTTGGATTTCGAGCACATCATCCGCTACAATCTCCGGACACACATAATCGCCAGAAACAGCCGCTTCCGCAAGGGAGGCAAAGACATCAAGCTGTGCGACCGCTCTGGCGGTGGACAATAGCCGGGGGGCAGAACCAGCCAGATCGGCGCAGACCTTATGAAAGAGACGTGCTTCAATCTCCCTTATCTGTTCCTCGGCGTTCAGGACCATTGATTCGTATTCCTTCATCTCCGGTGTGATATAACGCTCGGAGTTCACGAGGGTCTGTTTGCGGATGTATTCGTCTGGAACCTTTGCCGTATTCGTACGGGTAACCTCAATGTAGTAGCCAAAGATTTTGTTATAGCCAACTTTGAGGGACTTGATTCCAGTACGCTCCCTCTCCACAGATTCCAGGTCAGCAATCCACTCCCTGGCATGGCGCGAACTTTCCACGACCCCGTCCAGTTCTGTCGAAAAACCGGGATGGATAACACCCGAGCGTTGTAATGTGGCTGGTGGGTCATCGCTAACAGCAGTCTCTAAGAGTCGCATTTCATCACTGCATGAATGCAGTTCCTCGATAACCTTTTCTAATGGTTTAGAATCTTCCGGCAGCAGGTTTCGCAGCTCAGGCAATCTTGACAAGGTATCCCGTATTGCGACCAAATCGCGCGGGATTGCAGTTCCACTCACCACCCGGTTTGTCAGGCGTTCCAAATCACCTAATGGCTTGACCGCACCACGCACCTCACCCCGTAGTAAACCGTCCTCAAAGAACACACTTACTCTTTCCTGACGCTCCTGGATATCTACAACACTCAATAAAGGTTTGCTCACCCAATGGCGGATCAAACGCTTACCCATCGCGGAAACCGTGTGATCCAATATTCCCAATAACGATCCCTTAACTGCTCCACCTCGCAGCGTTTCGGTTATTTCTAGATTGCGGCGAGTATCGGCATCCAGGTTCATGAACTCCGATTGACTGTAAGTGCCCAAACTGGTTAGCAATCTTAAAGCATTTGGTTGAGTCTCTTTCAAATACTGCAAGATCGCACCTGCAACACTAATGCTTAGTTTTTTGCCGCGCAATCCAAACCCATCTAAGGTAGTCACCGAAAAATGCTGCAGTAATTCTTCCTCGCAGCGTCCTGGTTCGAAGCGCCACGCCGGAAAGGGTGTTAAGTGACCTGGCAAATCGTCATCGAATGAAACCGAATCCGGGTGCAATATTTCAACCGGATTTAGGCGCGCGAATTCAGCCTGCAGCGCGACGCCCAAATCATCCCCCTCCAATTCCGTGACGCCGAATTCTCCGGTAGTGATATCTACATATCCAACCCCGGCGCGGTTCACCTTTCGCAAAGCACTCGGTTCCGTGAGAGCACTCTCATCTAAGACCAGGCACGCCAGGTAGTTGTTCTCATCTCCCGGCAGCAAGCCTGGTTCAACGATGGTGCCAGGAGTCACAACTCTTGTAACCTCACGGGGAAATATTCCTTTCAACGGTTGGTCGCCAACCTGCTCGCATATTGCAACGTGGTACCCGCTCTCAATCAACCGCGCAATGTAATTTTCTGCGGCGTGATGCGGTATTCCTGCCATTGGCACGCGCATTCCTTTGGCGATATTGCGGGAGGTGAGCACAATGTCCAATTCGCGGGCAGTTATTTCTGCGTCCTGGTCAAAAGTCTCATAGAAATCACCCAGGCGAAAGAAAAGTATAGCATCTGGGTACTGGCGCTTAATCTCCAGGTACTGCTTCCGGATTGGAGTGATCCTTTCTTTGGTCATGCTCACATTCTATATTGAGCTCTACAATTCGACAAGGTGATTGGGAAAAGACGTAACAATATTTCCAAAAATATTACTCGGGTTTATTTGCCTTTTCTACAAAGTATGGCATAATATAGCTACTATATCCCCGTATGTCGAGAAAGGAGAACAAACCTAATGGCTAGTGTAACGTACGACCACGTGACAAAGCGATTCGGCGATGTCATTGCAGTTAATGACTTCGACATCGAAGTCGCTGACAAAGAGTTTCTTGTCTTAGTAGGACCTTCGGGCTGCGGTAAGACCACCGCGCTGCGCTGTCTTGCCGGATTGGAAGACATAACCGAAGGTCAAATTAGAATCGGCGATCAAGTGGTTAATGATGTAGCACCCAAAGACCGTGATATCGCGATGGTATTTCAGTCTTATGCCCTTTACCCACACATGTCTGTATATGACAACATGGCATTTGGGTTAAAGCTGCGCAAGACCCCGAAGCAGGAAATCAATAGACGCGTCGAACACGCTGCCGGATTATTGGGCATCGAAATGCTGCTTGACCGCAAGCCACGCCAGCTTTCCGGTGGTCAGCGTCAACGCGTCGCAGTCGGACGGGCAATCGTTCGCGAGCCAAAGGTTTTCCTCCTCGACGAGCCTCTATCCAACCTAGATGCCAAGTTACGAGTGGAAACGCGCGCTAACATCAGCAAGCTGCATCTGGAACTTGCGACCACCTTCATCTACGTAACCCACGACCAGGTTGAAGCTATGACGATGGCGACCAGAATCGCTGTGATGAATTTGGGTCTCTTGCAGCAGATTGCCGACCCCCAATCCCTTTACGACAGCCCCGACAACCTTTTTGTGGCCGGTTTCATCGGCTCACCCGCTATGAATTTCTTCCCGGGCACTATGCGTAAAGATGACGGTAAGGTCTATGTAGATGGCGGCTCTTTCAATGTCCAAATCCCCGAAGACCGCACCAGCACATATGCGCCTTATACAGACAAAGATGTAATATTTGGGATACGACCAGAAGATATTATAAACCCTGACTTCACACCTCCAGGGATCATCGCTCAACCCGTCGAATGCACTGTTGATGTAACCGAGTTGATGGGGAATGAGATATTTGTTTATCTCAACAGTGGTGACCATAATTTCATAGCCAGGGTCGACCCGCGCTCACGCTACCAGGTCAACGAAAAAGTGACTGTGATCTTCAATATGAACAACATGCACATTTTCGATACGGAGACCGAACATGCAGTTCGATAAATAAAAATATAAAAAATCATTAAAAGCGTCTCTCATGCGGTTTCGACCAGTGAGGGACGCTCGTGTTTACCCCTCTTATCAACAATCCAGGTTTTTTCATATCAAAGCAACCTCAATAGTTGTGATACCTAGAAAACCACCGCAGATTAAAGATGAACTGCGCCATGAAGTGCCTAGTTAGCGACTTGAAATGAGAGGTTAATGAATTTGACACTCATTGGTTAAGAAGTTATTATTTGCATACGACTACAATAAAAAGTACAGGAGGTAATAATGTTCGACAAGAAGATCTTATTCATTTTCGCAGCCGTCCTAGTGATCACTTTAGCCTGCCAAATTGGTGTCAGCGAGGACACTCCCACCCCCGACCTCGGACCACAACAGACCATGACCTCCCAGGCGATCGAATTAGCGGCATTCCAACAACAAGCCACAGCTGACGCGCAGCTAGCCGCGTCTGTACAGGAAACCGTCGCCGCGCAAGGAACCGCTGATGCCGCGGAAAAACAAACACAAGGTGCGCTAGATGCCGAAGTAGAAGCCACACAGGAAGTGGCAGTAGAGGAAACAGAACCGCCCGAAGAAGACCAAGTACCAAGTCCTGATGAAACGAACTATGGTTTCCCGGACACTTTTGACGACAACCGCAATGGATGGGCTCTGACTGATGAGATTAACATAGAGGCTGGAAAATTACAATTCACAGATATCCCCGAGAATGCAGCTATTTGGACAATGTGTGACGCATGCCTCGTCACAACCGATCAAAACCACGCGCAGGTCGAAGGAACCGGGGCATCCAACGAAGACTTCGCCTTTGGTTTAATATTGGATAGCGGAGAATGCTCAAACGAAGCCATTGTATTATTGGCGTATTCAGAAGGATATTACGCAATTTTGCAGGCAGTCCGCGAAGAGTCGGGCGATTTCCGGCATTGGCGTCCGCTTAAAGATTGGAGCAAAGCCACAGAGATTAAAACAGGGCAATATACGACCAACTCTCTCTCTGCGGATTACGAATTTTCAGAAGATCTGTGGATAACTGTGTACATAAACGACACATACAAAACACGATTTAAAACGTTCGGTTATAACGGCTCAGAACAATGTCTCGCAGGCGCATATGGAGAATCTGGAGATATTGATATTGACAATTTCAATATAGAATAAGCGAATTGACCATCATAAAGGATAGACCAGTAAGTATGCTGACACATATTGATAGACCGGCATTTAAACTGCCGGTCTATCCTTTTTTTAGATATCCAAAATTTTTGTACACTCGCAAGTTACGCCTTCCGCCGCAAGCCGATTCCCAGCGCCAGCCCACCCACCAGAGACAATCCTCCAACAATCAAAAACAGATCCTGCCAGAAGCGCTGCGGGAACAGCCTTATTAATGTGTCGCTGAAAAGGAACTTCCAGGTCCCCGGTTCAAAGAAGACATTGTGGAAAGCCACAAACAGAACGCCAAAGCTCAGAAATACGAATAGGATGACTGATCCGATCAGAATCACCGTCAGCCAACCCCCGCGTGCTAACCCCAATCTGTATTCGTCCCACCAACTGCCCCGTCTGGCCCAGATGCCCAGCATAAGCAGTACTGCCAGCGAGAGATACCACACATTCATCGCATTGCGTACGGTATCCTTTACATCCACCATGTGTCGCAGTTCGCTCCCATTGTACACCGGCGTACCGTCCTCAAAGCGCAAATCACCAAGAAACGAAATATCAGCCGGGTTGAGCAAATAATCCAGGGCAATCTGCGACCAGTACAGACGATCCTCGATCGTAAACCCGTAAGAATCGGTCGGAAAATTGGGTTGGTTGTATTCAAAACGTAACAGAGCGGGGGTCATCACAACTCTGACTGCAGCCAGCGCTAAAGCGACCGGCACTAGTACAGTGACCACCCAACTGAGAATCCGCTCTAGTTGGGCTGAATTTTTCTTTTGACTGTCATTAGAGCTCATAGGATTATCCAAATTCCAGGGATTACCGGAAGTCTTCCAAGGCTTCCATGTCATCGAAGAGGACGTAATCTAGAACCATATTATTCGTTATCCATTCAACCGGCGCCCAGTCATCCGTGAACACGATCTGGCTCTCTGGTTTGGGTTGGTGGTTGAGGACAACCCGCTGGATTGACTCGATCAACATCGGGTGTATGTCCTCTCTGGTATACAAATAGAGCAAATTATCATACAGATTTTGGATTTTTGTGGGTTGGGCAGTGGCGTAGATCATGGCGTTGAAAGAGTCCGGCACATCCATCACGTAAACCGATGGAAAGACCGTGCTTATGGTACCCACCAGGGCGTCGACCAACCTCCTGTCGCTGGGAGATTGCCCGACATTGATAACCATCACCCCATCCTCTGTCAGGTGATCATTTACAATCTGGAAGAACTCCTGAGTTGTCAAGTGCCAGGGGATATAAGGTGGGCGATATGCATCGACAGCAATCAGATTGTATTTATAGTCACTGCGCTCCAATCCCAAGCGCCCATCTTGAGGAATTGCATTCAGGTTGGGCTGGTTCATATCAAAGTAATCCCTTCCGACCTCGATGATCGTCGGGTCGATCTCATAACCATCAATGGGAACCGGTCCGTACACCTCTGTCGCCTGGCGCGCCAGCGTGCCCCCCGCCAAACCCACAATTGCTATTCGCTCAACACGTTCCGGCTCATATGGAGGACGATTAAAGAAGGGCGCTGCCAGGAACTGCTCCCATGGTCCAAAGAAATCGATCTGAGTCGGGTGCCACATTGAATGCACCCCCTGCCCTTCATTCAAGCGCAGCAAACGATAACCATCAATTTCCAACACCTGAATGTAGTTGTAACCAGATTCGGTCTCAAATATCTGCCCGCTGGTTGATTTCAACGGTTTACCCAATACCAATAGAATCGCCGCCACCAGTACTAACGGCATCCATAACAAAGAAACCGCACTTTGCCAACCGGACGATTGCCACAAACCAACCAGTGCCACCAAGACCAAAAAACAACTGAACACCAGAAATGTAAGGGTGGTCCCTATTAGAGGGATCAAGACCAATACCGGCAGGAACGTCCCGACAAACGAGCCGAGGGTGGAGATCGCATAAATTTGACCCGAAACCCTGCCGGCATGCTGTGGGTCAGTGATCGACAGACGGATAGCAAACGGGGATATTGTGCCGAGCAGCGTGACCGGCAGACTGAACAATACCAAAACCGCTACAAAAGATCCAAACAACACCCCAACTTGAAGCTGGTCGAAAGCATCGGCTGCCATTCGCAACACCGGACGGGAGATCAATGGCGCCATACCGGCTGTGAAAGCGCCCCAGGCTAGTATTGAATACATCGTTTTTGAATGGGGCGAACGGTCCGCCCAGCGTCCGCCGATGATATAACCCGCCGTCAGGTATATCAGGATCAAGCCGATAATACTGGCCCACACGAGGTTGCTCGTCCCAAACACACCCCCCAAAAGGCGCGCGGCAGAGAGTTCAATTGCCAGAGTGGTCATCCCGGCCGCGAATACGGCAAAGTATATATATAATTTCATGGATGCAAGAACCGGCTCCGTAGAATTAAATCTCTAAGATTCGGGGGATGGATCATTCGGCTCGCTCTTGACGCAATAAACGCTGTACAACATTCCCCCATTCCCTCGTTAAGCACCAAGCGCGACCGATTTGATAGAACATCACAGCTTTCATTCCCCAGCCACGATAGCCCCCACGAGACACTTCTCCTAATGGATGCGTGACCCCGATAAGTGGGACTTTCATGCAGCGCCATTTATTTTTACGCGCAGCAATCGTTATCGCTGTTTCAACCCCATATCCCTGCGCGGCTTCCTGGGAAACGTGTGTCATTAATTTGGCTTTCAAGCAGCGCTGCCCAGACAACCAGGGAGTGATCCAGTGAGCTGCATCAGCCCGCCAGTAACCTCTCCTGAATACACCAATGGTCATGTCCGCCTGATCAGTCAGAACGGGATCCATTAATGTTTCTACGTGCGCGGGATTTAGATTTATCAAATCGGCATCCAGATAAACCAAAATGGGGGCACTGGCAGCGTGTGATCCCTTGAATAGCGCTTGACCTTTTCCAAGCTTGACGGGATGCTGGAAAACATATAAGCGCGGATCGTTATGTGCTGCTTGCAGCGCCTCAGATGCTGTGTCGTCTGTGGAACCATCATCCACGATAATTATCTCATCAAGATTTTTAACCTCACACAAGACGGAAATCACCGCGCCGATTCGCCCCTCTTCGTTGTAAGCTGGGACAATTGCAGCAACATCAGGACGATTCTGGTATGAAGTCATTTTCCTGCCAGCAAACCCAAACGTTCCCTATACTTCGTTCCTTATATAAACATATAAACAAATGTCAAATACACATTCCGTCGCTCTTATTCTAGCAAATTATGGGGAAAATTCAACCCCATACTCCGAGACCAGATTATTACCTCATCGAATTAATCCCACCATCTTTATTCATTTCCGAACCAATAAGTACAGGCAACCCCCAATAAATCAAGTATAAGTTTGTTTTGTGATATAAATTCCCCTACTTGGTATAATCCTGATAAATAGATGTGTTGGGTTGGGGTCGGTCGAGTAAATGACGCCCATCCCCTACTGCTTATACATTATATATAAGACGATCTGGAGTGCTAATGCCATCAACCAAACTAACGGGAGCGAAAATTCGCCAGAGTTTTATAGAATTCTTCGAGAAACACGGACACACTTTTGTGCCATCCTCGTCGCTTGTGCCCGGGGGCGACCAAACACTGCTCTTCACGAATGCCGGCATGGTGCAGTTTAAGGACATCTTTCTTGGAACGGATATACGTCCATATGTGCGCGCCGCCAATTCACAAAAATGTATGCGCGTCGCCGGCAAGCACAACGACCTTGAGGACGTTGGACGTGATGACACTCACCACACCTTTTTTGAGATGCTTGGGAACTGGTCCTTCGGTGATTATTACAAGGAAGAGGCTGTCGAATGGGCTTGGGAACTCCTGACAGAAGTATGGGGATTTCCCAAAGAGAATATCTGGGTCACATGTTTTAAGGACGAATTGGGAGAGATCCCTCAAGACAACGAGGCAGCTGAAGCATGGCGAAAACAATCCGGCATCGACCCAGCACACATCTTGTTCTTCGGGCGGAAAGATAACTTCTGGGAAATGGCTGAAACCGGTCCCTGCGGACCGTGCTCCGAGATTCACTTAGACCGCGGCCCCAAGTACTGCGACAAACAAGATGTGCCCGCTCACGAGTGCAGAGTTAATGGCGACTGCCAACGATTTCTGGAACTTTGGAACCTGGTATTCATCCAGTACAACCGGTCTGGTCCCAGCCATCTGGAACCATTACCTGCCAAACACGTGGACACAGGCTTGGGTCTCGAACGCATTGTTTCTGTGCTCCAAGACGTCGATTCTAACTATAAAACCGATCTCTTTACTCCACTCATGGATACCGTACAGGAACTCACCGGTCATGACAATGCTGAACGTGTAGAAAATGTCACCCCCTATCGCGTCATTGCCGATCACTCCCGCGCCGCCACTTTCTTGATCGCAGATGGGGTCGTGCCGGGCAACGTTGGTCGTAATTATATTTGCCGGATGATCATACGACGCGCTGCTAGATTCGGCGCAAATATTGGATTGGATGAACCTTTCCTTGCGAAAGTCGCCGCAGTAGTAATTGAAAATTATGGTGATTTTTACCCTGAAATCTTCAGCAACCGCGACACAATATTGGACGCTATCACCCGTGAAGAGGTACAGTTCCAGCGCACAGTGGAGCACGGTGTTACCAAGCTGGAGAATCAACTTAATGGATTAGCCGCTAACGGGAGGCAAGTCCTGTCAGGTGATTTGGCCTTCGATTTATATGCCACCTATGGTTTGCCGCTTGAGATCATTCAGGATATCGCCCGCGAACGCGGAATGGACGTCGAAGAAGCCGGTTTTCACCAATCAATGCAAAGACACCGCCTGGTCTCCGGAGCAGGAGAATCTTTTGGTCCGCTGGGGGGTGAAGATGCTGCGGTTTACCGGGACTTGTTAGGGGAACTTATTAGCCAAGGTAAACTCAGTTCAGATGGTGTCGCATACAACCCCTATGGTGGGTTAGAGACTGAAGGAGAATTACTAGCTTTAGTGCACGCCGGTGAATTGATATCCGAAGCTCAAACTGGGGATCATTTAGAAATCCTACTGCCGGAAACCGGATTTTATCTTGCAGCCGGAGGTCAGGTATCAGATACCGGCAGGATCATCTCCAAGACCGCAGGGGAGTGGGAAATCCGGGTGACAGATATGCGCAAACCTTCGGCTGGCATAATCGTCCACGTAGGGGAAGTGGTGCGTGGGAAACCTCGAGTAGGCGATCAAGCCATCGCCCAGGTAGACGCCTCGCGCCGCAGGGATATCATACGCAACCACACCGCCACGCACCTGCTGCACGCTGAACTGCGCGCTGTTCTTGGTAAACACGCCCGCCAGGCTGGGTCTCTTGTAGCGCCTGACAGATTGCGATTCGACTTCACCCACCCATCTGCCGTCACTCCCGAACAGCTTGAACAAATCGAGAGTGGCGTTAACCGCGCCATTTTAGGCAACTATCCTTTAAGCATCGCATACAAACCTCTCCAACAAGCCATTGACGAGGGAGCAACAGCCCTGTTTGGCGAAAAGTACGCTGACACAGTCCGTAATATAACCATCGGTGTATCGGATGTGTTCTCCAACGAATTGTGCGGCGGGACCCATGTGGAGGAGACCGGTGACATCGGCTTATTCCTCATTACCAGCGAAGGAAGCGCTGCCGCTGGCATCCGCCGGATTGAAGCCGTGACGGGACGATTTTCTTACGAACTGGCTCAGGGGCAAATCAAGGCTCTCAAACGGTCAGCCAGTATATTGGCAACCCCCCCAGAAGAAGTGCCTTACAAGATAGAGACAATGGTGGCAGAGAACGCTGAAATTCGCAAAAAGGTTAGCGAACTGCGTCGGAGCCAGGCTATACTGTCCCTTCTTGACCATCTTGAACGCGTGCCGACTGTTCAAGGCGTGCCAGTCCTGACAGCAATATTTTCCGAAGCGGATACTGACACAATGCGGTTTTTGACCGACAAGTTTCGAGAACGGAATCCCAGCGGTGTGGCAGTCTTGGCCTCAGTGAGCAACGACGGAAAGCCGTTCATTATCGCAGCCATCACCGAAGATTTAGTTAAACGCGGCCTGCACGCTGGTGAACTGGTGAAATTTGTCGCCCAGCCTTTAGGAGGCGGTGGGGGTGGACGTCCGACTTTGGCCCAGGCTGGGGGTAAAGACGCCAGCAAGCTGGAGGAATCCCTGGCAGGCGTCTCTAAGTGGGTGGAAAATAATTTAAGTTGAGAATCCCATCGCGGTATTGTTAACCTCCAATGGAAAAAAACAAATTTCCGACCTGGACTGTGCCTTTTGCCTTGCTCGCTTTATGCATAATGAGCTTCGCGGCGCTTATCCCAAAGTTAGGATTGTATTGGGATGACTGGCCCTCCTTATGGTTTATACATTTCTTTGGTCCAACTGTATTTCCCGACGTATTTACCACTGACCGACCGACTCTTGGCTGGATATTTATGCTTACCACCTGGCTTATGGGTGAATCAATGCTTGCCTGGCACCTGTTCGCCATAATCACCCGCTGGTTAAGCGGCGTAGCCCTTTGGTGGGTTTTAAGATTAATATGGCCCAGGCGAATCATAGAAGCGACCTGGATTGCCTTCTTGTTTGTAGTTTATCCGGGTTTTGAACAGCAGTTAATTCCCATTACGTACAGCCATATGTTCATTATGCTGACCATCTTCTTGCTTTCTCTGGGAACAATGATCCTGGCTTATCGTAAACCCAGGTGGTTTTGGCCCCTGATCCTGACGTCGCTGTTTACTTCAGCCATGACCCTGTTCACTTTAGAATATTACGTCGGTCTAGAACTCCTGCGACCTGTAATATTATTACTCACCGACGACAAAGAAAGAGAAAGTATTAGAACGCGCCTTTCACTCGCTTTCAAACGGTGGCTACCGTACATATTTATCCTGCTCTTATTCCTGTTATGGCGAATGACGAACAAAACACCCAGAGGGCAAATTACCCTCCTGAACGACCTGCGCACAAATCCAATTACCACAGTCCTGGATCTGATAAGGACAATTTTCCAAGATATTTTTGAATCGAGTGTCCTGGCTTGGATACAGACAATTAACCCCCAGGAACTACTGGCATACCGGACAACCATTCTACTGGTCATCACTGGAATTATCCTGATTACATCCGCTTTGACGGTTTTCTTTATGTTAAAACTACGGTCAGATGTACGGACAGAAGATATACCCACGCAGAGCATCCCTTTACGTTGGGAATATCAAGCCATCCTCCTGGGAATATATTCATTAATTATCGGGGGTTGGCCAATCTGGGCGACCAATCTTAAGATGGATCTATTTTTCCCCTGGGATAGATTCACCCTGATGATGATGCTCGGGGCTGCATTACTGTTAGTTGGTCTGGTTTTCTTAATAACGAGGACCAGACTCCAGAGCACATTGATCCTTGCTGTCATCGTAGGTCTCTCGGTTGGGATGCATTTTCAAACCGGGTTAAATTATATGCGGGACTGGAATTTCCAGAAAGCTTTCTTCTGGCAGCTCGTTTGGAGAGCGCCCGATATCGAGCCCGGTACGATATTGCTGACCTCAAAATTGCCATTCCAGTACGCCACAGATAATTCATTAACCGCGCCGCTAAATTGGACCTATGCCCCCGAAAATTATGCCCGCCAGATGCCTTACGGTTTCGTGAACATCGATGCCCGCCTGGGGAACATGCTGCCAGACCTTGAGGAGGGAACACCCCTGCACCAACCATATCGAGCCACATCCTTCGATGGTTCAACATCTCAAGCACTGCTTATATATTACTCGCCCGAAATATGTCTTAAAGTAATCGATCCCGAGGCTGACCGTTTCTGGCCCTACCAACCAGGCTTCATTCCATCCGCAATACATCTATCCGACCGGGAATTAATCATCACTGATCCAGAACAAGCTGCGCGCCCGCCTATCCAAGTTTTTGGACCTGAACCAACGCATGAAGACTGGTGTTATTTTTTCGAAAAAGCTGAATTATCTCGCCAGAAGGGAAATTGGGACCATGTGGCTGAACTCGGCGACGAAGCCCTGCAGCTAGATAAGGAATTCAATAAAAAGAATGCTTCCGAGCTGGTGACTTATATAGAAGGCTACGCGCATGTTGGACGATGGCAGGATGCAGTGGG
The DNA here is from genome assembly GCA_965603285.1 of uncultured bacterium. Classification (GTDB taxonomy): domain Bacteria; phylum Chloroflexota; class Anaerolineae; order Anaerolineales; family UBA4823; genus JAUWPO01. The sequence continues at coordinate 6,827 of CBFDCK010000034.1, read as the reverse complement.
GTTATCCATTGATCTTGTTAAGTACTCTGAAATTATGCAAGATCCACTGTGTAACATATGGAAAGAACTCTCTCAAAACACGTCTCCAGATGAAGGACAACGAGCCGCAATCGCAGCGATAAACAAAAAACTTAATTGCGACATTCCATAAACAAACTTATTGCCCAAAAATTCAACCACGAAATGTTTTTACGGACAAAGCCCATAAATGCGCTAATAATTCCGGCTGCGCTGCTCCTTTTAAGCCTGATCAGTTATGCGCCGATGATCCCCTGGTTGGGTTTCTACTGGGATGACTGGCCGACAATTTGGTTCTACCATTCACTCGGAGCAGGTGGCTTCCGGGAGGTCTTCGCCGTCGATCGACCACTGCTGAGCTGGATGTTCATGCTCACGACCCCATTGATGGGTGAATCGACCATCGCATGGCAGATTTTCGGTCTGTTCACTCGCTGGCTGAGCGGTTTGACTTTGTGGTGGATGCTGAGGACGCTTTTCCCCCGCTGGAAAATGCTGGCAGCCTGGGCAGCCATGCTGTTCGTTATTTACCCTGGTTTCAGGCAGCAGTACATCTCCGTGACCTACAGCCACGGCTTCATTTACATGTCCTTGTTCTTCCTGTCTTTGGGACTGATGGTCTTAGCCGTCCGCGAGCCCTCCCGTTTCTGGCCCTTGATGATCATATCAGTTTTAATGTCTGCCATTATTTTGTTCACCGTTGAATATTATTTTGGCTTAGAACTGATGAGACCAGTCATATTGTGGTTGGTCTTAGGTGAAAAGGCATCCTCCTATCGAGAACGGATCAAGCGGGTCTTGTTATATTGGTCGCCATACTTATTCCTTCTGCTCGCCTTTCTAGTGTGGACGCTGTTTCTTCATGAAACCCCGCGCGGGGATATCCAAATATTCAACGAGCTGACAGCCAATCCGCCTCAAGCCGTTTTCAACCTTATAAGAACGATCTTCCAAGACGCCATCGAAGCCAGCCTGATCGCCTGGACCAAGACGTTTAATCTATTTAACCTTTCCAGTTTGACCCCGCTGGACATCTTATTGTATTCTGCCATAGTCCTCGGCACTACGGCGATGGCTTTTCTGTTCCTGACGAAGCTGCCAGAGGGCGACCGTCATGATGAAATTTCAAACGAGAAGGTAAATAATTCCGGCGCCATCAGGTACATCGCATTTGGAGCATTAGCTCTCCTGGCTGGCGGGTGGCCATTCTGGGTCACTGACCTGGAACTAAAGCTGCGCTTCCCGTTAGACCGTTTCACACTTCCCCTGATGTTCGCTGCATGCATATTGGCAGCGGGTGTAGTTAAACTGCTCTTCAAAACCAGGGCTCAACAAGCCCTGATTTTAGGGCTGCTGGTGGGTTTTGCGGCTGGGTTTCATTTTTTGGATGCAGTAACTTACCGCCAGGAATGGCAGTTGCAAAAGGATTTCTTCTGGCAGCTTACCTGGAGGGCGCCTGGAATAAAACCCGACACTACTTTGCTGACTCCCGAACTTCCTTTCGTGTATTTCAGCGACAACTCTTTGACCGCACCACTAAATTGGACTTATGACCCACACAATACTTCAAATCATCTATCCTACCTGATGTTCGATCTGGAAGCACGTCTGGGAAATGCCCTGACACACTTTGAGGCAGACATACCCATCAACCACCCTTACCGAGCAATGTCATTTTCGGGAAATATGTCCCAAATGCTGGTCTTCTTCTACGAACCACCCCGCTGCATGACGATATTCGACCCCGGAACTGGAACTATCCTACCCGACAACCCGCGTTTCATTCCTGAAGCCCTGGCGCTATCAAATCCCGGCCTAATTATCACTAGCGCAGACCCACCTGCTGCTCCTCCGACTCACATTTTTGGACCTGAACCCGAACACGAATGGTGTTATTATTTCCAAAAAGCCGAATTAGCCCGCCAAAAATCTAATTGGAATGAAGTGGCAGGATTAGGCGACCAGGTCTTTATGTATCTCGACAATCTGAGTCCTGAAAACGCGGTTGAACTTATTCCTTTCATAGAAGGATATGCCCATGTTGGACGCTGGGAAGAGACAATTCAACTGGTAACAACTGCTTCCCAATTATCCGCCGAAACAATACCACATTTGTGTACGACCTGGGATAGAATAGAGAAGAGTATTTCACCCGCCATGTTAGACACGGCTGCCAGCGACCAAATATCAGATATACTTCAATGCATCGATAAGTAAATTATGAACCCAACAGATTCAACTAAAAATAACATTTCGATCGTCATCCCAGTTTACAACAGCGAGGATACACTCGATGAGCTGTTATCTCGCCTGAATCAGATTTTACCCACTATCAGTCAGACGTATGAGACGATTTTAGTCAACGATGGCAGCAGCGATCAAAGCTGGAGTACTATCACCCGCCTCAGTCAGGATCAGCTTTGTGTGCGTGGTATCAACCTGATGCGCAATTACGGGCAGCATAACGCCTTGCTTTGCGGTGTCCGCGCTGCACAATACGAGATCATCGTTACTATGGACGACGATTTACAGCACCCGCCAGAGGAGATTGGCAAACTTCTCCCACCTCTCGGGCGCGGTTATGACGTGGTATACGGGACTCCGGCAAGACTGCAGCACCCATTCTGGCGCAATCTATCTTCTTACATAACCCGCTTAGCCCTGCAAAGCGCCATGGGTGTCAAGAATGCCCAAAAGGTGAGCGCTTTCAGAGCGTTTCGGACCTGCGTTCGTGATGCGTTTTCCAATTTCCAGAGCCCGTTCGTGATTCTTGACGTCCTCTTAGCTTGGGGAACTAACCGTTTTTACGCCGTACCGGTCACCCATGATCCACGCCATGATGGCAAGTCAAACTACACCTTCCGCAAGCTGGTGCGCCATGCCATAAATATGGCCACCGGTTTTACCGTAGTACCTTTACAGTTAGCCAGCATGATGGGATTTGGCTTTGCCTTTTTCGGTTTGCTGATACTCATATACGTTGTTGTACGTTTCATCATCCAGGGCGGCAGCATACCTGGATTCCCGTTTCTGGCTTCCATCGTCGCCATCTTCTCCGGAGTGCAGTTGTTTTCTTTAGGAATTATTGGGGAATATCTTGCTCGCATGCACTTCCGCTTAATGGAAAAACCTTCATATGTTATTCGCAGCCAGGAGGATCGGTTTGAGGAGACCAATGACCGTAACCACTGAATCATGTCAATTCCTGCAGTGGGACAGCGACTTCTTCGGATTTCGGATCGCACGAGTTTGCGACCGCCATCTGAGCGCGGCCGATTTGGAGACAATCTTCAATTGGTGTGATTCCAACTCGGTTAACTGTCTCTACTTTCTCGCTGATTCCGATGATGCCGGTACAATCAGGCTGGTCGAAGAGCACGGCTTTCATCTGGTCGAAATCCGGATCACCTACGAAGGTCGCTTGAAAAACTGGAATCCCGAAACCAGACCAAAAACAAACAAACGCCTGGTGATAAGGGACGTGCAGCCAGAGGATATTGGAACACTGCAAGAAATCGCCAAGAACAGCTACAAAGATTCGCGCTGGTATTTCGATCCCCGCTTTACTGATGAAATCTGCCAGGCATACTTCCAGACTTGGATAAAAAAAAGTGCTGAAGGAAATGCTGATTTCGTGCTCGTAGCTGAACTTGGAGGAGAACTCCTCGGTTTTATATCTGGCAACAGGCAGAGGCATAAACCCGCAGGGACATTTGAGTTAACTGCCGTAAAGGAAGTGTCCCGTGGGCTTGGTATTGGGCACGAGCTGTTCGCCAGTGGGTTAGATTGGTACCTCAGAGAGGGGGTGGATCGAATTTTCGTTAACACACAGGGAAGAAATATCCCCACCCAACGCATGATCCAGCGCCACGGCTTCATTTCGAAGTCTGTCCAACTTTACTATCACAAATGGTTCGCCGACCAATCGCTCACCACAAACTGAGCCATGAACGAATACGATATCCCCTTCAATAAGCCCAGCCTGACGGGCGACGAACTGAATTACCTCACCCAGACAATCGAAAAATATCATATATCGGGCGATGGAATCTTCACCAGTAAATGCCATCAATGGCTCGAAAAACATTTCCAAATCCCTAAAGCCCTGCTGACCACCTCGTGCACCCACGCCCTGGAAATGACAGCTTTTTTACTGAATGTAAAACCGGGTGATGAAGTGATCATCCCGTCCTTTACGTTTGTATCCACCGTTAACGCATATGTCAACCGTGGTGCCAAACCCATTTTCATCGACATCCGTCCGGATACGTTAAATTTGGACGAAGGACTTCTGGAACGATTGATCACACCCCGCACTAAAGCCATTCTTCCAGTCCATTACGCCGGTGTGGGCTGCGAAATGGACGCTATATTAGGGATCGCCGAAGAACATCATGTACCCGTCGTGGAAGACAACGCCCACGGTCTTTTTGGCAAATATAAAGGTAAATATCTAGGTACTTTCGGATGCCTGGCGACGCAGAGCTTCCACGAGACCAAAAACATCACATGTGGTGAGGGCGGCGCACTGTTGATCAACGACCCCCATTTCATCGAGCGAGCGGAAATCCTGCGCGAAAAAGGCACCAACCGCAGCCGCTTCTTCCGAGGACAGGTAGACAAATATACCTGGGTCGATATCGGCTCAAGTTACTTACCCTCCGATATGCTGGCGGCTTTCCTGTATGCACAGCTTGAATCCTATGAAGCGATACAACTCAAGCGCCAAAAAATCTGGGAATACTACCATGCCAATTTGAAGGATTGGGCCGAGGGCAACGGTGTCCGCTTGCCCTATGTCCCGAATTACTGCCAGCAGCCCTATCATATGTACTACATCCTGCTGCCTTCGCTCGAAATCCGCCAAGGTCTGGTCGAGCATTTAAAGGGAGCGCGAATCCTGAGCGTATTCCACTATCTGCCGCTGCACCTCTCCAATATGGGTCACAAATTTGGAGGCAAAATCGGGGATTGCCCTGTCACCGAAAACCTCAGCGATCGGCTGCTCAGGCTGCCGTTCTATAATACCCTCACAAGAGACGAACAAGAACGCGTGATCAACGCGATTTTAGAATATAATTTCTGAGTTATTTTACCTTTCACAAACGATGAGAGTGCTTGCCGTTGACCCCGGAGAAAAACGCCACGGAATCGCCATCAGCGACCCAACCGGCACGATTGCAAACCCGTTGACGGTCCTCAACCACAAGTCACGGGAACAGGATGCTGCTGCGATTGTAGGATTGGTACACGAACATCAGGTCGGCTTGATCGTCCTGGGTCAATCGCTGGACGATGAAGGTTGTTCCACTCTCCAGAGCCGGCGTGCTACTCGCTTGGCGAACGCCATCCGATCTCAGACACAAGTGCCAGTTGAGCTTTGGGATGAGACCGGAAGCACCCAGGCTGCCCGTGAAGCCCGCATAGCAATGGGAGCGCCACGCCGCAAACGCGGCGGGCATCTTGACGACATCGCCGCCACCTACATCCTGCAAACCTACCTCGACTCCCATCGGGACGACTTACCTTAATGAAACGCAGATCCAAACTCGTAACCTTATTCTTATTCGCCGGGCTGGTCATCCTGTGCCTGGCTGCGCTGCTGTTTGGTATGCTGCTGATCGGTGTTCCAAATCAGGCTGCTGAAAAATTCGGTCCGGCAGCAGGAGATATCGACTTTCTCCAGCGCGCCCAACTTTCAACCTTGCTCTTGGCTGGTGAAAACGACCTCACTCTTCCGAATGAACCGTATGGAGTGGAACGTCCCTTCCAGGTTGCCTTGGGTGAATCGACTCATACCATCACGGAGCGTCTACTCTCTGAAGGATTCATCCCCAACTCCGAAATCTTTCGCACCTACCTAGTCTATTCCGGACTAGATACGACCATTCAAGCCGGGGAGTACAGCCTCAGTCCCAAATTGACTCCTCTCGAGATTGGCCTGGTGCTGCAGGACTCCACACCCAGCCAGGTAACCTTCCGGATTCTTCCCGGCTGGCGCATGGAGGAGATTGCTGCCGGGCTGCCTACATCTGGATTGAGCTTCTCACCGGAGGAGTTCCTGGTTAGCGCTTCCATCTCTCCTCAAGAATTTCCTCACGCAGTGTCGTTAGAAGGCTTTTTCTACCCCGATGTATACCGCCTCCCGAGAGAGATAACCGTGGAAGGGTTTATAGGAACTACGTTTGAAAATTTCCAGATCAAAGTGGACGACGAACTGCGCGACGGCTTCCAGCGCCAGGGGCTGGACTTGTACCAGGCGCTGACCCTGGCTTCGATAGTCCAGAGGGAAGCCATCGTTGAGGATGAAGCCCCGCTGATCGCATCGGTGTTCCTCAACCGGCTGACGGCAGGCATGAAGCTCGAATCAGACCCCACAGTACAGTATGCTCTGGGATACAACACACACCAAGAAACCTGGTGGACGAACCCATTGAGTTTGGAAAATCTGCAGGTCGATTCACCCTACAACACCTACCTTTACCCGGGCTTACCGCCCGGACCGATATCAAGCCCCGGACTCCATGCCCTGCGCGGGGTGGCTTTCCCTGCACAATCGCCTTATTATTACTTCCGGGCCGCCTGCGACGGTTCAGGACGCCACTCCTTCGCTGAAACCTTCGAAGAACACGTGGGCAATGCCTGTCCGCAGGAGTAGCAAACTGCAAACAGCAACTTGTTTTGGAGTGCATATCATGCCACAAGCATGACTGCCCTTAAGCATTCGTTCTTTGAATGCCGGATGCCTGCCGTGCTTCAGCCTTACTATGGAGTGCTGAAGCATGCCTTCAACTAATTCATGAACAAAC
>CBFDCK010000033.1:0-25930 GCA_965603285.1 uncultured bacterium | reverse complement strand
ACAAGAACAACATCAGCGTGGTGGGCGGGTGCTGCGGAACAACCCCCGAGCATCTAAAAATACTGGTGGAACAATTGGGCAGTGAACCATCAACACGGCGCACCCATCCAAAACGCCCGAGTGTTTCCGTGCCGCAGCTTGCTTCTTCCACCCGCGCGATCTCAATGCAGCAAGAACCGCCTCCGCTGCTGATAGGTGAGCGCTGCAACGCGCAGGGCAGCCGCAGGTTTAAACGCCTGCTTTTAGCCAAGGACTACGATGCAATCCTTGAGATTGCCCGTGGACAGGTGGAGGGGGGCGCTCACGCGCTCGACATATCCGTCGCCGTCACCGAGCGTCCCGACGAGGTGGATTTGATGCGGGAGGTGGTCAAACTACTTGCTTCCGGCGTTGAAGTCCCACTGGTGATCGATACCACTGAGCCAGACGTGATGGAAACAGCCTTGCAAACGGCTCCTGGTCGCTGTCTGCTCAACTCCACCCACCTGGAAGGCGGCAGAGTCAAAGCCGACAGGGTCTTTGAGCTGGCAAAGGAATATAATGCCGCCGTACTCATCCTGACGATCGACGAAGGAGGGATGGCAAAAACTGCCCAACGCAAGTTAGAAGTCGCCAAACACATCTACGAAATCGCCCTCGGCGATCACGGTCTGCGACCGGAAGACCTGGTTTTCGACACGTTGACTTTCACCCTGGCGATGGGCGACCCCGAGTTCGCCAATTCAGCCGTCGAGACGATCGTTGGCATCCGTTTGATCAAGGATAAGCTTCCCGGCGTAATGACCTCACTCGGTGTAAGCAACGTCTCATTTGGTCTTAAACCAATCGCTCGCCCGGTTCTGAACAGTGTGATGCTGTATCACTCCGTCCAGGCTGGTCTGGACATGGCGATCGTCAACCCGGCTCACATCACCCCCTACGCCGAAATACCGGACGAAGAACGGGAGTTGGCTGAAGATCTACTCTTCAACCGCCGTCCGGACGCGCTCCAGCGCTTCATTGAATACTTCGAATCTATTGACACCGATACGTCTCAGGCAGGCGCTATTGTGAGCGATCCAACCGAAGGTATGACTCCCCAGGAAAGGCTGCATTGGCGCATTCTGCACCGTCACAAAGAAGGCGTAGAAACGGACATCGACGAAATCCTGGCTCAAAAGGTCCAACCAAATAACGATCAGCGAGACAACCTGCCAAACATCCCATTACAACACGAAGCCGCGGTCGAAATACTCAACACCGTCCTACTGCCCGCCATGAAGGAAGTGGGGGACAAGTTTGGTTCAGGCGAACTCATCCTGCCCTTCGTACTCCAATCGGCGGAAGTGATGAAGAAAGCCGTCTCCTACCTGGAAGGTTTCCTGGACCACAATGGTGGCACAAGCAAAGGAAAAGTGGTGCTTGCTACGGTGTACGGCGACGTCCATGACATCGGCAAGAACCTGGTCAAGACCATCCTCGCTAACAACGGCTTCGAAGTCGTCGATTTAGGTAAGCAGGTCCCAGCAGAGACCATCATCTCCAGGGCTGAAGAGCAGCGCGCCGACGCAATCGGATTGAGCGCCCTGCTGGTCAACACAAGTAAACAAATGCCCCTAATAGTGGATGAGCTTCACCGGCGTGGTCTTGAGATACCCGTGCTGGTCGGCGGCGCAGCCATAAACCGGCGCTTCGGCTTGCGCATCCAGTTCACAGAAGACGATACACCCTATAAGGCTGGTGTTTTTTACTGCAAGGACGCCTTTGAAGGGCTCACTACGATGGAAGCCCTTACAAACCCCGAGACAAGAGAGCAGTTCCAAACGAATACTATGGAACAGGCGCAGCGCGAACTGAACCGGTCCCTCAGAAGGAGGGTCAAGGACCATCCCCTCCCCCGTTCCAAAATTCTCCCTGCGCCCTCACTCCCTTCACCGCCATCATGGGGATCACACGTCGTTAGAACAATGCCATTGGAGACCATCTTCCAATACCTGTCAAAAAATGAGCTCTTCCGTCTTTCCTGGGGTGCGAAGAACGCACGCGGTGAGGATTGGGAGCGCCTGCAGGCGGAATTTGAAGAGCGACTCGAAAACATGCAGCACCAGGTTTTACAGGAAGGTTGGCTGAAACCGCAAGCTGTATACGGCTATTGGCCTGCTCAATCTGATGGCGACGATCTTATAATATTCGATCCCAGTTCGATCTCCCCCAACATGCAAGCAAAAATTGTGCCAGGTGTTAAGACTGAAATCGCCCGCTTTACCTTCCCACGTCAACCATCCGGCGATCATCTATGCCTGGCTGATTATTTCGCACCCCTTGAATCGGATCATGTGGACGTGGTAGCGCTGCAGGTGGTCACCGTTGGCCGTCAAGCCACCGAACGGTTCGATCGTTTGGAAGCCGCAGGGGATTATTCTGAAGCTTACTACACCCACGGGCTGGCTGTGCAAACAGCCGAAGCGACGACCGAATACCTGCACCGCCACATCCGGCAGGAGTTGGGATTGCCCGAGAATCGAGGCAGGCGCTACTCGTGGGGTTACCCGGCGATTCCAAACCTGGAAGATCATGAACTTGTATTCGACCTCCTGCCTGCAGAGAAAGAACTGGGCATGAGTTTGACGGCTGCCTACCAAATGGTTCCGGAACAATCCACGGCCGCGATCGTCGTTCACCATCCGGATGCGATGTATTTCAACGTTGGGGAGAGCCGTCTAGAACAGCTCATTAAATAACCATATGCAGCGCCCCAACGAAATCCCAACCTCAGGCGAAAACGCCACCCGGAGAATTATGTGATTCGAGCTTTAATTTTTGACTTCGATGGGCTGATCCTGGAGACCGAAGAGCCTGTCTACCAGTCCTGGCAGGAGATATTCCAGGAATATGGCTGCACATTCACTTTCGACTTGTTTGGGGCGTACATTGGAACAACCGACGGGTCTTTCAACCCCTTTGCCGAACTCGAAAGCCAATTAGGAGAGCCCTTGCCGGATCGCGAAATCCGTCAAAGGCAGCAGGCGCGCGAAATGGAACTGGTCTTGAATCGCTCGATCCTACCCGGGGTGCTGGATTACCTGGAAAGCGCAAAAGCAATGGGCTTGAAAATCGGTCTGGCATCCAGTTCAGATTGCGCCTGGGTAACCGGGCACCTCTCGCGACTGGGTTTGATCCACTATTTTGACAGCATCAAAGGTTCGGAAGACGTCCAGAACACCAAACCAGACCCAGAGCTTTTCTTAGCTTCAATAAATGACCTGGGCGTAACACCTGACCAGGCAGTCGTTTTTGAGGATTCGGTCAATGGAATAATCGCTGCCAAAAAAGCGGGTTTGCAATGCGTTTGGGTGCCGAATATCCTGACGAGCCGGCTTTCCACTGACCTGGCAGACATGCGCCTGGAATCGCTGGAAGATATGCCCCTGGATGAACTGCTGCAAATAATTGATAATCAACCCCGCTGAAAGCAGGATGACTTAAGGCTTTGGTCTCGGCTGGGTGTAAAAACTGTACGGTTCGTCCGGGTAGTAATGGTAGACACCGCGCTCGGGGAAGTCCTGCGCTAGTGCGTTATCCACCCTGGGTCCCCGCGAAATCACAAAAATAAAGGGTGTGTCCAAATACGAGGTTTCAAGCTCGATTAGAGTCCCGTATTCGATCCAACCGTCAGCGGGATGGACGATCACCAACGCGGGCGTTAGATCCTGAGCCGAAGGGGTTAGAAACGGCTCCAGGTGGGAACGCGACACTCCATATAATCCGTGCATCTTCCCCAACCGTATGGGGGTATAAACTATCAGGTTGTAGGAGACCAACGCGGTAACCAAAGCCGTCACAGCCAGCGGACGAATTCTCCGCCACCCCGAATAATTTGGCCAGGGCTGCCCCTCATTAATGGGCCATCCTGCCAGAAAGGCGATTCCGGTCGCGCTGGTCAGGGTGAGACTGTACAGCCCTTCGTAGAAATAGCGCGGTCCAAATAACGACGAACCAATCCAATACCCCAAATAAAGCACCACAAGGATCGGTAAGATGCTGCCGAGCAGCAGCGCCCTCCAGTTGCGCTCGCGCAGGATTGCCAGCAGACCAAAAGGCAGGAAAATCCAAGAATAAGCCGCCCATCCAAATAGGTCGTGACTGCCGATGCGCAAGCTCTGGCGCGTGTTGATCCAGGCCTGGTTCAGCGTATGACCTCCCGGCTTGCGCCCGTGACCGGGACCAAACCCAAACCTGTCGTACTCCCACCACAATGTATAAGGATTGAGGAACGGGTCCCCAGTGGCGACATACTGCCAGACGAAGTACAGCAAGGCGAGCGCCAAAATTATGGCCCCCACCAGGATCAGCAACCGGCGTGTGTACCAATCTTTTTTGACGAACAGGTAGATGCCGTATAGACCAAATGGGATCCCCAAAGCCACGGCGGTCAGCGGGCGAGTGATGGCTAATACGCCCAATGTAAGCCCAGCAGCTACAGCGGACAGGGAACGGCGAGTTGCATTTCCGTCACAAAAGGTCTCCAGCCATGCCAGCGCAAAGCCGGCGCTCAGCACCAAGCCGAACGGGTGCGATAACAGACTGCCGCTGTTAATCAGGAAGAACGGCGAAGTCAGGGTGAGCCCGGCAGCCAGCAGACCTACCGTTGTGCTAAAAACTCGCTTACCCAACAGATACGTTAGCCAAACAGCCAAGCCAGCCAGGAGAGGGTTGACCAAAAACCGGATTCCCAAACGCTCGCCAACCGCCAACAAGACAGGCCAACCAAGCGGGTACTTGCCGAACCGCTGTCCATTGTAATCAACCACAAACGGCACCAGGAAGCTTTTCTGCCCGGGTGGCGAAGTCAGGGTAAGATGTCCACCCGCAATGGTCTGCGCCTGCCACACATACGCCATCTCGTCTTCCAGGTGAGCCATGCGCTCAAAAACACGCTCGTGCACCAGATAGCCCGCTAATACGGCAAGCAGGCTCAAGATCAAGGCGACTCGGTCGGCGCGTGTCATAGGGATAGCAGGGGATAAGGATTAGGGGATCAGGGATAGGGGGGCAGGTGCGGCTGCATGCGATTTAGGCTCTAATTTCCTTCAAAGCTCTTAAAGCCATTTCATGCAGGAGACCGTTCGACGCCAGGACGCCGTGGTTATCCTCCAACCGTCGTCCTTTTGTGAAATCCAGCGCTTTGCCATCCAGATCGGTTATCCGTCCGCCGGCCTGCTCTAATATCAAGGAACCAGCAGCCTGATCCCAAACCTTTTCGCGGTAATCGGGTCGGGAAGGTGAAAGCAGGCGTAGAATCAGCTCCCCTTCACCTGCCGCCAGGAGAGCGTATTTCGCCTGGCTGTCCATGCGCACAGGCTCAACCTGCACCCCCAGCGATAGAGTAAATTCATCAATCTGGCTCACATTAGTGTGCCCGGATTCGAACGAGCGCAGGATGCGAGCCTGAGGTGGATCATCCACTTCTGAGGCGTGTAGAGGAGCGAAGCTGCCCGGTTCGTTCAGTGTCGTGCTCCAGGCACCCTGACCGCGAGCCGCAATGACCAACGAACCCCGACCTCCAAAATCCGGCTTGTGAGCATCCAGCAGGTTTGGGCAGCCCAGCGCGCCGATCTGCACCTCCCCCTCATTAATCAAAGCCAGTGCAACCACATACTGGTCGCCGCGCAGGAAGCCTTTTGTGCCGTCAATCGGATCCAGCGTCCAGAAGCGGGGCGCAGTATCGACCCGATTGTGATCGATCCACGCACACACCTTTTGAGAATCAGCTTCGGGAATGCTGAGTCTCACGAAGTGGGTTACGTCGTCCAAGGTCTGGGCTGTGGCAGGGTATCGCAGTGCGCTCGATTCCTCTTCCGCCACCATAGCATCATCCGGAAATGCATCCTCCAGCAGCTTGCCGATCAGAGCCTGGGAGGCGAAATCAGCGACTGTGACCGGTGAACGGTCATCCTTGGTAAGCGAAGCCGAAACCAACTCCGCCTGCACCCGCTGCACCAGCATTGCAGACCGCCACACAGCGTCCAGCATAAACTTGATTTCAGGAGAATTCAGATCAAGCATGTCCCTCCATTTTCTCTTTGTTAGCCTGTACTAAAGCAGAATCGGACTCAACGAAGCCGCTCAAATCATAAACCATCGCTCCGTTTATTCGTACCAGGACCATTTCACCCACCGGCTCCTGACCCTCAATGACGACCACACCATCAATCTCCGGCGCATCACGATACGTGCGACCGACTGAGATGCCGTCCCCTTGTCCCTCGACCAACACGTCCATTATTTTGCCGACAAATGACTGATTCTTACCCAGAGAGATCGATTGCTGCAGTTCCATCAGCCGGTTGTAGCGCTCCTGCTTCACTTGCGACGGAATCGGATCGCCCAGCGCCTCGCTGGTTGTGCCAGGTTCGAAGGAAAATTGGAAAGCCCCGACTCGGTCGAAGTGCATCTTCGCAGTAAAATCCAGCAGAGTTTGAAACTCACCCTCCGTTTCGCCGGGATAACCGACGATGAACGTGGTGCGCAAAGCCAGATCCGGCATTTCAGCCCGCATATTTTCGATCGTCGTGTAAACCCATTCCAGGTTCGCCGGTCGGCGCATTCGGCGCAGGGCATCAGGATGAGCGTGCTGCAAGGGCATATCCAGGTAGGGAACAATTTGAGTGCTGCTTGCCATGACCTCGATCAGGCGGTTGGTGACGTGACCAGGATAAGTGTACATGACGCGTATCCAATCGACTTCCGGTACAGATTCTACCAGCCGTTCCAATAGTTGGGCCAGACCATCTTTCAAGCCCAGGTCATGTCCGTAAGCGCTGGTGTCCTGGGCAATTAATATTAACTCTCGGGCGCCCCCCTGCTGCAGGGCAATCGCATCTTCTAGGATGACTTCAAGCGACCGGCTGACCGCTGGACCTTTGATTAACGGAATGGCGCAGAAAGCACACGGTCGACTGCAGCCATCGGCGATCTTAAGGTAAACACTCGCGCCTTGAACAGCAGCCCGCAGAATACCCCGCTCATCGCCCCCCACCGTCGGGACTTCTGGAAGATGATAAACCGGTTCAGGGTGTCCTCCGCCTCTCAAGCGCTGCGCGACGTCCACAATATCCATCCAACGACGTGTGCCCAATACGCCGTCGATGCCCGGGACCTGGCGGACGACATCGGCACCGTAGCGTTGGGTCAGGCAGCCAGCCGCGATCAGTTTTTGACCAGCACGCTTACTATCTACAAGTTCAGCGAGCACCCTCAAGGACTCTTTCTTCGCCGGTCCGATGAACCCGCATGTGTTGACGATGATCAACCCCGCATCATCCACATCCTGCACCGATCGATAGCCCGATCCGACCAGCAATTGAGCCATCGATTGAGAATCGACCGTGTTTTTTGCACAACCTAAAGAGACCAGGAAAAAAGATTTAACGTTCATATAATTTCAATTCTTAAGGACGCCCTCAAGAACTCTAGGGTAACGCCGGTAGCGTGACTTCACCCGGTTTTGGGGTCGCAGTTACGGTGGGCGTCGCTGTGAAGGGTGAGGTAGCAGTCGGTGTAAGCGTAATGGTAGGTGTTACGGTCACGATACCTTCCACGGTGAACATCCGCTCCACAGCCTGTCCGTAGACTCCCAGAAATCCCAGGTCTTGCTGGTTAAAATGCACTTGCAGGGCAGCCCCGTTACCGGTTAAAAGTTCAACCTGTGATTCTCCGGCATAATTATAAGCACTCCCAGGCAAGACACGACCTTCAAATTCTATCTCCCCATCAACTATAACCCTCATCCAGGCGCGTTGGTGAACAGTCACATTAATCTGCACGCTACCTTGGCTATCGGGCGCTAATTCGACCTCTCCTGATGCGTCGGTTGGTAGTGCCTGTGTTGGGGGTACCAGCAGTTGTGGTGGGGTAGTCGGGGTGACCGGCTCAGGCGTGTAGGTTTCGGTAGCCGTAGGTGAAGCGAGCAGCACATCGGCGATGGATGGCGCCGTTGACGCCGGCACCTGCTCGGCGCTCATCGCAAATATGGTAATCACTCCCCAGGATACAAAAGCTACCATACCCAGCGAGACCGCAAGGACCATCAATACGTCGGCGGAAAAGAACCTGCGTACAGGTCCCGGCAAAGTTGGTTTGCGGTTGGCAGGTGGAGGCTGTTTTTTCATCTGAGACGGCTGTTTGGCGGCGTGAATCGCCTGCAGACCGTCCGCGAATCTGAGAAGAATAACGTCGGAGTCAAGCCCCAGGAATGACGAGTAGTTTTTTAGCATGCCGCGCCCCTGCACAGGTGACGGCAGTCCGCCCAGGTCCCCAGCTTCCAAAGCCATCAGGTAATGCAGACGTAAATGGGTATGGTGCTCGACATCGTCCAGGGAGAGACCTAACAGCTCACGTTGGTTCCGCAAAGTTTGACCGATTTCAAGAAAAATGACCTCGGCGTCTCCAGTATCAACTTGTGAAACATCAGGGGTTTGTTCTGGGACCGCGATTGGGGTTGGCGCTGCCTGGTTGGTGAGACCACCATCCAAATCAGCTAGAAGCGGCTCTGCATTTAGATTTAGGAAATCGGCGTAGGCCCGTAAAAAGCCGCGCGCCTGGGCTCCTGAGGGTATGGCGCTGAGCTCCCCCGATTCTAATGCCTGCAGATAATATACGCGCATATGCGTCGCCTGGGCGACCTGCTCAAGCGTTAGCGAACGCGCCTCACGCGCCTCGCGGAGCTGCTGACCAATCGTTGCGCTCATCTGCAAGAAAGTTCGGTCCTGGTATCTGGTGCCCTCACCAGGCGATCATCTAAAAAATAATGCGGCCAGACACACGCCTGGTTTCCAGAGGGCTTATGCCATTGTTGATCAAAAGGAAATAAACTTTTGGTCGTGGATGGTGTCAGGAGGCGGTACCTTCTTCCGTTTCCTCTGGGTCGGGGACTGCTTCCAGTTCTTCTTCCGGTGGTGCGGGTTCGGTCTCAGCCTCTATCTCAGCTTCCACCGCCTCAGGTTCAACCTCAGTCTCAGCCTCTGCTGCAGTAAACTCGCTTTCGACTTCTGGTTCGATCTCTGCCACCGCCTCAGCTTCAGCCAGCTCAAGTTCAGCCTCTACCTCTGCTGCAACCAGCTGGCTTGCAACTTCAAGCCCGAGTTCAGCCTCTGTCTCTGTTGCAATGAGCTCGCCTTCGACCTCTGGTTCAATCTCTGCCACTGCCTCAGCTTCAGTTGGCTGGCTTGCGGTCGCAAGCTCGAGTTCAGCCTCTACCACTGCTGCAGCCTGCCCGTCTTCGACCTCTGGTTCGATCTCTACTACCACATCAGCTATGGACAGTTTACCTTCAGTTCCAGGTTCCATCCCGGGCTCTAACTCTGCCGTCTCGGGTGCCTCTCCCTCGCGGTGCACAACCACAGTCACCTCGGGGATTTGATCAATCGTCAAGCGGATTTTTACCTGGTGCACGCCAATTAAACGAATCGGCTGGGCATCAACCTGACGGCGTAAAATCTCTGCCCCCGCTTCCTGGTTTATCGAGTCGGTGATCATCTGAGGTGTGACAGAGCCGTATAATTTGCCTGTCTCGCTCGCTTTTACGGGAAAGGCCAACTTAAGATCTGCCAACTTCTCGGCGACAATGCTCATCTCTTCATTGAGAACTGTCCGTTTTTCGTCAGCCTGAACGCGAATGCGGTCAACCTGCTTGAGCGCACCGGGGGTTGCCAGCACCGCCAGCCCCTGGGGGAGCAAAAAATTGCGACCATAGCCATTGGCTACCTTTTTCACATCACCAGCGCGACCTAAATTGTAAACGTCCTGAATTAAGAGTACTTTCATATTATCAAGCCCTTTCTTGTTACTGGATTTTTACTAAAATCATAGTTCAGCCCGGGCGAAGGGTACAACGCACCGGGCTGAAGGATTGTACCAGAAGGGTATAACGCCGTCAACGACAGAGTTGTCACAACAACTGGGATGTCCTGGACAAGAGATGTCCGGGACAAGAGCTTCCGGGACAAAAGACGTCCGGGACAAGAGCGGTCCATCAACCTTGATATAATCGGGGTATGCCTCTTCAAGACAGGCCCCAACACCGCCAACGCGTACTACGCGCTCAAGCAATCGTTTTGAGACATCGAGACTGGGGGGAAGCCGACCGCATCCTGGGGCTTTTCACACTCGAGATGGGCAAGGTGCAGGCGATCGCCAAAGGTGTGCGTCGTCCGCGTTCGCGCAAATCGGGTCACCTGGAGCCTTTCACACACGTCAAACTGCTCCTGGCGCGCGGTCGTAATCTCGCGATCATCACCCAAGCCGAAGCGATAGACCAGTTCACATCCCTGCGAGAAGACATGCTGCTGACGACCTATGCATCATATGTGGTCGAACTGCTGGACCGCTTTACCTACGAAGAGGGTGAGAACCGGGGACTCTTTCGCCTGCTGAGGAACACGCTCGCGCGGCTGTGCTCACCGGATAAGCCGGAGTTGGTCTTGCGCTATTACGAGCTGCGTTTGCTCGACCTGGTCGGATTTCGACCGCAGTTGTACACTTGTGTGCGTTGTGAAACTGAAATCCAAGCCCAAGACCAGTTCTTCTCCGCCCAGGGAGGCGGGGTGCTGTGTCCAAATTGTGGTGCGCGGGTTGCGGGGTCAAAACCGGTCTCGTTAGTGGCTCTGAAATACCTGCGCCATTTCCAGCGCAGCAGTTACGACCAGGCATCTCGCGCCTCGCTTTCCGCCCCTATCAATAAGGAGATGGAAAGGCTGATGGAGCACTATTTTACATATTTGCTGGAGCGCAGCTTGAATACCCCTGAATTTATAAGGCGGGTGAGAAGAGAAACCGATAATTAGACGATCAGGCACCCAGGCAATTATGGATGCTCTGGAAGGACGGCCTGCATCGACCACGGTCCTGTCCAGGTGATGCGCGCCTCTCTGACCTGTGCGCGCAAGTCCTCATCTGTTTCTACAAAAACCAGTTTATTTGTCGGTGTGCGCCCCCGCCAGCGGTCGCGAACCTTCTCCTCGAAGAGTACCTCCACAATCTCCCCCAAATAACGGGCGTTGATTTCGCTAACGATGCTCTCCTGCAGATCTTCCAGAGTACGAAAGCGGGCCCATTTTTCCTCGTCGGGCACATCGTCCACCAGACGGCGCGCCGCCAGCGTACCGGGGCGGACGGAATAGCGCGCCAGGTGAGCCACGTCCATCCTGAGCTCCTCCAATAGGTCATAAGTTCGTTGGAACTGGGCTTCGCTCTCACCCGGAAAACCGATGATGACATCTGTGGCGATCGAGACACCCGCTATGCGCTCACGGATGTGCCCCACTAACCGCCGGTATTCATCCACGCTGTAGCCGCGGCGCATGTCCTCCAGCACTTTGTTATCACCCGCCTGTACCGGCACTTCGATGTGCGGCATCACCTTAGGCAGCTCCGCCACCGCATCCAGCAGCCCGTCATTCATCCAATTGGGGTGCGAGGTCAGGAAGCGAATGCGCTCCAGTCCGTCAATTTCGTGCACGAACCTCAGCAGCGCCGCCAGATTGGGACCGTCGGGGATGTCCTTCCCGTAGCGATCGACGATCTGCCCCAACAGAGTGACCTCTTTGACGCCCTGCGACACCAGGGAGCGCACTTCGGCGATGATGTCAGCCACCATACGGCTGCGCTCGATGCCCCTGCGGTAAGGGATGATGCAAAATGCGCAGGCGTGTGAGCAGCCCAGCACAACCGGTACGAATGTTGAGACCAGCTTGCCGCGCTCGTTCAGCGGCAGAAGAGACGCACCATCCATGGCTGCGAAGCGCCGTTCGGTCTGGGCGGTTTCCATGTCACGGTTCTCGCCCTGAGTCAGGTGAGCAACAAGCGGACCGGGGTCAGAGGGCGGCGAGAAGACGTCCACGAATGGGAAGCGTTCACCCAGCCGTCCGTAACCTTTCACGCCCACCAAACAGCCCATCAAATTGATCACCAGACCCGGTTTGTGAGCCTTCAAAGGGCGCAGCGAGTTCAACCTGCCGTATGCCTTGTCCTCGGCGGACTGGCGTACCACACAGGTATTGAGCACTATCACGTCGGCGTCTTCTGCCCGCCGCGTCGGCTGGTAGTCCAAGCTTTCCAGCGCAGAAGCCACCCGCAGCGAGTCGGCCACGTTCATCTGGCAGCCCGATGTCCAAATGTGATATTTCATGTCCAGTATTATATCAAAGGGATCAATCAATAAGAGATCAGGTAATCAGGAGGAATACCAACTACCTGATAGCCTAATTAACTAATCACAAAAGCACCTAATCATCGCTTAATCTACCCTTTACACATCCCAAAACTATCTAATGTTACAATTGCCGCCATGCGAAAACCTTCTTTATTTAATGCCGCCTTCGTTTTCGCCGCTGCGGTTGTCGTCATGGGGTTGGTTTACTTTTTTCCTCCGGTGCACCAACGGCTGTCCTGGCGTTTAGATTTCGCAAAGGCTTACTTCAGGGGCGTGGTCGATCCAGTTGAAGCGCCCCCTACCTCGCTGCCCAATCCTGAGGTGGTCGTTAATAATCATGCATCCAGCACCCCAACCACCACCCCGCACCCTTCCGCAACCCCCACAGAAGTATTTACACCCACCCCGCTTCCATCTCCCACACCGCTGCCTCAGAAAATTGCCCTCGAGCCTCCCAGATGGGAATACCAGGATATCAACAACTGCGGTCCCGCCGCACTGGCGATGTACCTGCGCTTTTACGATTGGGACGGTGACCAGCATTCCATCGCCGATGCCCTCAAATCACAGCGCGAGGACCGCAACGTGAACGTGGAGGAACTGGCGTACTTCGTGCGCACGAACGCTGGCTGGCTTAATTACGAATACCGGGTGGGCGGCGACCTGGACCTACTCAAGCAGTTCCTGGCAGCTGGAATCCCGGTCATGATAGAAGAGAGCTTTTATTTCGAAGGTCCATACTGGCCGAACGACGACCTGTGGGCGGCACACTACCAATTGCTGACCGGCTACGACGAGACAAACCAGACCTTCACCGGTCAGGACAGTTATCACGGCGCTGACCAGGAAATCCCTTATGAAACCGTGGATGAATACTGGCAGGCTTTCAACCGCGTTTACATCCTGATCTACCTGCCCCACCAGGAGGAGACCGTCAAAGCCATCCTCGGTCCCCAATGGAACCCGGATTACAACCGCCAGCAGGCTCTGGAAGCCGCTCAAGCTGAGACTGAATCCGACCCGGAGGACACCTTCGCCTGGTTTAACCTGGGCTCCAACCTGACCTATTTCGAGCGCTATCTCGAAGCCACCGACGCATACGACCAGGCCCGCGATCTGGGTTTGCCGCAGCGCATGCTGCGCTACCAATTCAGCCCATTTATTGCATACTTCCATTCAGGTCAAATAGACGACCTGCTGGCACTGACCGAATACGCCCTCAAGATCACGCCCAACTCTGAGGAAGCCCTGCTGTGGCACGGCTGGGGGATGTACCGCCAGGGTAAGAACAACGATGCCCTGGCTAACTTCCGCCAGGCGCTGATCGAGAACTCCAATTACCTGGACGCCCAGTATGCGATCGATTTTCTGGGAGCGAACTAATAGGGGCGGAGTTGTCTAGAAACTTTGTTCTACAATTAATGATGGTGTCCATCACAAGACAGACTCATTTATGCTATACTTCCCATATGAGAAGCCTGATCTCTGGGCATTTCCCCAACAGTCCTGTATGGACGGACGAAGGAGAATATAATGACCACTGCTGAATACCTGCTGCAACTTAGTAAGACCCTGACAGCCCGTCGTGGCCGCCAGGTTATTATGAATATATTGATGCTGGTGACCCTGTTTGCGCTGGTTGCCTCACCGGTACAGAGTGCGCCAGTCGAGGAAGTTGATCCCGCAGCACCACTTGCATTACCACCGACCTGGAATCCGCCAATGATTGTCGATGACGCCGAATTCTTCCAGAACATGACCGACCGCAGCTTCCGGTATAAACCATACACGAAGCAGCCCTGTGTTGCCTACGGTGGTGATGGGCTGTACTACTCGTGCTACGATTGGCTCACAAAGAAATGGGTAACAGAGGTTGTGGATAGTGGAGCCCGGGTGGGCGAATACGCCGCCCTGGATTTTACGACTACTTCTGATCCGGTTATCAGCTACTATGATGCATTTAACGGCACATTAAAAATTGCCTATAAAGTATTGGGGCTTTGGAATTTCGAAACTATCGAAGGGTCGGACTGCACAGATACGGGTCTGCCACCCTTCACGGTTGTCGGTTCGCCTCTTGGAGATGGAAGTTTTACGCAATTAGAAATCCCTGCGCCAGATGTGACTGATGTCCAACAGGTTGAAGAAAGCCCCCCACAGAGCGAGTCCAGCGAGCCGGCGGTTGAAGATACCGCACAGCCGGTTGAGGGCGATATGCAGTCAACAGTAGCGCCCACTCTGGAAAGCACTGGAACGCCTATAATTGAAAGCACACCCCTGCCAGATGGGGGCAGCGAGCAGGAGGCGATCCAAGAACCACCACCAGTTGAACCTGGTGTGCCGCAGGATGTTCTCAAGGCTGCCAAACAAAAACTACTGGACACCCTCGCAGGCAGATTATGGCGGGAACCGCTGCTAGAGACCAGCACAGACAACAGCTCAGCTCTTATTGCCGAAGACGCCGGCGGGGTCGGAAAGTATACCTCCATTGACATTGATCCAAACAATGTCTTACACGTCAGTTTTTACGACACCGAACGAAAATCTCTGAATTACCTGACCTGGAACTGGCTTCCGGGGCAAAAACATTGCCAGGTCGTTGAAGACTGGAATGACCAGGGAAAGGTTGGCTCGTATACCTCGATCGCGGTTTTCTACAAACCGACCGTCTCTAAATATATCATCCACATCAGCTATATGAACGAAAAATATGACCAATTGAAGTACGCAAAAAAAAGTTTCTCTAATGAATGGTTTGAAACCTTTGAAGTTGAGGACCGAGTTTCAGGAACAGGGTGGTTCACCTCCATAGCGGTTGACAACGATGGAACACCACACGTAAGTTATTATGACGGGTACAAGGGAAATTTAAAGTATGCCAATCTTGATGACCCTGAACATCCGGTGACTATGAACGTTGATGCAGGCGGCGATGTAGGCTTGTATACATCTATTGTGTATGATAATGTTGACCAACAGGTTATCATCAGTTATTACGACGCGACGAATGGGAATTTGAAATACGCAAACGCCGAAAATCCCAATGACGCTGACGATTGGCACGAGCATACTCTCTACGAAGGCGGAGAAGACGGAGATGTCGGATATTGGACCTCGATTGACCTCGGAGTGAACGAACGTAAAGGCATCACTTACTACAACCTCACCGACGGGCTTCTGCAGTGGATGTATAGGGACGGCGACGAGTGGTTCCGTAACAATGTCAATGCAAATTCAGCCGCCGACCTCGGTCTCTCAACATCGCTTGCAATTGATACCGACGATGTCCCCCACATCAGCTACTTCGAGGACTCAAGAGACCATTTGAAATATGCCTATGTGTATAACAATTTCAAATATACAACCGTTGTTAGCGACACAATACGTGCTGGTGCGTTTTCGTCTATTGGTATTCGGAATGACCAGCCGCTCATCGCCTTTTATGATATGGATCATGGTGATCTTTTAACAACCACTACTACAACTCAGGGCTGGGATTTCGATGACATAGATACTTCTGGAGATAATGGACAATACGTATCGATGAAGATTGATTCTAATGGCATCCCCCATGTGGTTTATTTCTTTGCGACCAACCAGGATGATGTGGTCAAACAGGATCTGAAATATGCAAAATGGAATACCTCAAGCTGGGACATCATCACCTTGGATTCAATAGAGAATGTAGGTATGTTTGCATCTTTGGCTTTAGATTCAAACGACCGCGCTTATGTGAGTTACATCGACGCCACAAACCGCAAACTCAAGTTCACCTACCAGGAGCCGCTTTATAATGCGTGGATAGCTCCCGTTGTGGTAGACAGCAGCGTCCCCACTTATGACAGATGGGACGAAGATAAAATCAAAGCTTACACCTCCATAGCTGTCGATGACACCAATCCAAATTACCCCGGTGTTCACATAACCTATTATGACGCATACTATGGTCCCGTTTCGAGTGATCCACCCAGAGGGCGCCTCAAGTATGCAAGAGGCGTGAACACTTCAGGTGTCATCACGTGGCCAGAAGTGGGAACGGTCATTGATAATGGCGCCGGAGAAGATAAAGGAAAGTGGAACTCTCTTGTTTGGGATCCTGTTGACACCGCCCTGCACGTCTGTTATTACGAAGATTTTATTGACTCCCCTGAAGACGGCAACCTGCGCTATGCCTACAGAACCGGTGCGGGTGCAGGAGATATCTGGACAGGACAAACCACTATAGACGGCAAGGGCCCCGTACCGAATTACAGCGTTGGAGATGTGGGTGCTTATTGTTCGATCGCTATCAGCAGCGGTGGGGAACCTGCCATAAGTTACTACGATGCTACAAAAGGTGCCTTGAAGTTGATTTTAAGTGATACCTTCGTGCTGCCTGATGCTGAACTATCATTTTTACCGATTATCCTAAACGATTATGAAACGCCTGATTACTGCGATGCTGCATACCCCACCGTTTGTATCCCACCACCGCCGCCCGACCTGCAGTGTGCAAACATTCCATACAGGGACTTCGTAGTACTGGATCCAGACCCGCACAACTTCGACCCAGACAACGACGGCATCGGATGCGAAACGTAATAGTGAATGATAGAATCAAGTCACTAACTATCAGAACGCCCGGCGGATGTCGGGCGTTCGATTTATTGAATCAAAACATACGCCATGTGATAGAATCCCACAATTCATTTCCAACAACAGCCGGACTGGCTCCCACACACGTTCCTGTACCTGCAGAATATCTTAATTTTACGCCGAATATAGGAGAACAGCTATGAGCGGATTAAAAAACCAAAACCTGAACATCCAGGACGATACCGTCGTCAGCCTGGAATATACCCTCCAGGTGGAAGGCGAGATCGTTGACTCGACCGGGGAAGACGAGCACATCCAATTCATCCAGGGTTATGGACAGATCATCCCCGGATTGGAACGCCAGCTCTACGGCATGTCCAGCGGGGAAAGCAAGGAAGTCACTGTTCCACCAGAGGAGGCATACGGCGTACTGGACGAGGATGCCCTCGGAACTGTGCCACGCGACGAGTTCCCTCCCGATATGCCGCTGGAGAAGGGCGTCGGCCTGCAGTTGCGCGACCAGGATGGCGAAGTGTTCGACGCCTATGTCGAATCAGTTGGCAAGAAGACTGTGGAAATTAACCTCAACCACCCGCTGGCGGGCAAAGAACTGCTCTTTTCGGTCAGGGTGCTCGACCTGCGCACAGCCACTGAGGACGAAATCGCCCACGGGCATGTGCACGATTAGAACCTCCCGCAGGTTGTACCCCATATTAACTATTACACCAAAATTGCGTAATAACCCTCGAACCTCCCTTACATAAGCAACCTGCGGGAGGTTTGCCCATATTTAACCTCCCGCAGGTTGTTCGCCTTATCATCTAATATACCAAAAAAGCGGATTATCCCTAAGGCCTCCCGCTCACATGGAACCTGCGGGAGGTTCTCGCAGAATTTACTAACCCTCGAGCCTCCCTTACACAAGCAACCTGCGGGAGGTAAAATATAGTATCTTAAACACTCAAGTGATCACTGAACAACCAAACCGCACATGCCAATCACATTTCTGCACTTCTCCGACGTCCATCTAGGCTACCAGCAATACGGCGACCGTGAAAGGTTCAACGACTTCGGCCGTGCTTTCCTGAAAGCGGTGGACTTCGCCGTCGCGAAACAGGTCGACTTCGTGCTGATCAGCGGCGACCTGTTCCATAAATCTGCCATTGACCCGCCCACACTGCTGCAAGCCGTAAACGGTATCGACAGACTACGGAATGCCGGCATCTCAGTGGTGGCTATTGCCGGCAACCACGACCGGGCTAAGTACCGCGATCGTTACTCCTGGCTGGATTATCTGGCGGAGCGAGACTATATCACCTTACTCAGCCCGAGTTTCGAGGAGGATGGCATAGTACTGCAACCCTGGGACGGACACGCAGGCGCTTATGTGGATTATGGAACCGTACGCGTGATAGGGGTTCCATATCTTGGCTCATCCATAAAAACGGTGGTTGCGGAACTGCCCCCCGCGCTGGACGCAATCCGGGATAAAAACGTGCACTTTACTATCCTGATGATGCATGCCGGTTTGGAAGGAGAAATGCTCCATGTTACGGGTGAATTAACCCAAAATGAACTGAGCTCACTGCGGGAGCACATTGATTACCTGGCGCTGGGTCATTTCCACAAGCCTTTCGAGCGCCAGGATTGGATTTTTAATCCAGGCTCTCTGGAAACCTGCGGTATGGACGAACGCCGCTGGATAGGCGGTTCCTATTACGTAACTGTGGATGCTGACAATGATCCCATGCACACCTTCAGGCATATAAAGAGCTCCCGGCGTCCTTTTCACCGGCTGTCAATTAAGGTCGACGAGTACAAGGAACCGGTTACTCTCTATGACGGGATTCGCGCCAGTCTGGATAACGGGATTTTCCAATGGACACAAGAAGATCAAAAGCCTGTCGTGGAGATCAACCTGGAAGGGATCCTGGGTTTTGATCGCGGTAATCTGGATCTCAAATTCATAGAAGAATTGGTAAAAGAAAGCATATCGCCGCTGCTGGTGCGCGTTAAAAACAACTCCCGTCCGGTCGAATTTGAGATCTCCACATCAGAACATTACACTCGACCGCAACTGGAAAGGGGCATTTTGCAGGATCTCATCCGGCGTGACTCACGCTTCCGCGGGGCGGCAGAACAGCTTGCCGATCTAATGGTCCAGGTAAAAGAGATGGCGCTCATAGGCAGCGCTCCAGAAATCATCGTCGAAACGGTTCGCCAGGGTTTACCCGCAACAGAGATAGCCGTTACAGAAACAGCCGGGGCAGAAGAGGGGTATCCGCGATGTGGATCACACAAGTCGAGCTGAGGAACGTTAAAAGCTATGTGGACTCTTCGCCGATCCGGTTTGAACGCGGCGTAAACGCAATCACCGGTCCGAACGGCGCTGGTAAATCTACCATCCTGGAGGCGATTGGGTTTGCGCTCTTCGATGCCTTGCCTAACTTCAAACAAGGTCAATTCCTGCGGGAGGGTGAAAAACGGGGCGAAATCGTAATCAGTTTCGTGGATGCCCTCGACGAGAGGGAATACCAGGTCGTCCGTCCACTGGGCGGGGGAAACTCCTACGTTTACGACCCCGAGGTGAAGCGCAAGGTCGTGGAGGGCAAAGCGGATGTGGTCGATTGGATCAAAGATCATCTGCGGGTCGAGCCAACAGCCGATCTCAGGTCGCTGTTCATCGACGCTGTGGGTGTACCTCAGGGTATGCTGAGCGCGCCCTTTTTAGGGAACAAAGCCGCCCGTAAGGCTAAATTTGACTCCCTCCTGCAAGTCAATGATTATGAGCAGGCTTGGGCAAACCTGCGTGAGACCAATCGCTACTTGAATGAGCTCATATTTGATAAACGTGAACACATTGCATTATTACACGGGAGACTGGAGCGACTGCCAGACCTGGAGGCAGACCTGGAACGGATCGAAGCGGAAATCGACTCGCACGAAAAATCCCTGTCCCGGGCTGAATCACGTATAAATGAAGTGTCCGAGTATAAAAGCACGCTGGATGTGAAAAAAGCCAGAATTGACGAGCTGAATGCAAAGCTGCGTGAATTGGATCGCGACCTTGCAGG
The DNA here is from genome assembly GCA_965603285.1 of uncultured bacterium. Taxonomy (GTDB): domain Bacteria; phylum Chloroflexota; class Anaerolineae; order Anaerolineales; family UBA4823; genus JAUWPO01. The sequence continues at coordinate 6,091 of CBFDCK010000033.1, read as the reverse complement.
GCTCGGGCGTTTATTGGCGAACGCAAACGCGGCTTTGGACGAATCCAGTGCAGCTCAAAAAGTGGTCGAGGAATCAAAGGGCGGTTATGAAGCGTTTGTAAGCGCCCAGAACAGTTTCACCGAACTGGAAACCCAACGCCAGAAGCGGGATGATCTCAATTCCCGGATTGGGAAAGTGGATCGCGAACTGGCTTTGAGCGAACAGAAACTGGAACAATTACAAGGGGAAGTAAAAACAATAACCCGGGCAGAAAAGCGCATGACCGAGCTGGAGCCGCTGGTCGAGCGCCAGAACAAATTAGAGGCAGACCTGCAAACCGCCATACAGGATTCAAGGCGCTTAGAGGAGTCAGGGCAAAAGGCTGCGCATGAGAAATCTGGGCTCGAAGAACTAAAAACCAAACTCGAAGGGGTCCGAGAGGAGCTCAAAAAGCGCAGCTCCATCGATACACAGATCAGAACCATGGATCTGCAGCGAACGAAATTAGAAAGAGAAAACGCTCAATTAGCAGCCAATGGGGAACGTATCCAAGGTGACCGCCAGCGCTTACAAGAACTCTTGAATGTACTGGTTGCAAGCGAAGAAGCCGATTGTCCAGTCTGCCGCCGGCCTCTGGAAGAGCATCACAAGGACGAACTCAACTCACATTATCAAGAAGAGATAAACGAGATCAATAAACAGCGTGACCAAAATCGAAACGCCTACAAAAAGACAAAAAAGAGCCTGGTATCGGTTGATGCTGAGCTGTCCAAGCTAAAACGCGAAGTGGAAACGTTGGCTCAGCCCGTGCGGGAAACCGAATTGCTCGAGGAAATAAACAAACAGGATGAAGAGGTAAAGAACTGGCTGGAGCAGATTAACGTGCTGGCGAATTCTCCCAAAAAGGTCGTTGAAATAAAGACCGAGTTATCCGAACTTGGGGATCCCAGTAGAGAGCACCAGCTACTGGGCATCCAAACTAAAAAACGCGGCCATATAGAGGAACGCATTGCAGAACAGGAAGTGTTCCAAAAATACTTCCTGGCACAAAAGGCAGAACTGGAGTCAGCCCTGCAAGAGCACACCAGCCTCGACGAGGATATCACCAACCAGCGCAAGATCCTAACCACGCACGAGAAAGACCACCAGCGTTACATGCAAAACCAACATACCGCACAGGAACTGCCATCGCGACGGGAAAAAGTTGGAAATTATAAAACCGAACAGGAGAACCTGAGAGTAAGTCAAGAGCAGAAAAAAGCCGACCTCGAGCAGGTGCAGGGAGAATACGACCAGGCCGCGCATGAGGCAGTAAAGCGAGAATACGAGCAATTAACGGTCGAAATTGGTGCTTTGGAGGCAGGCTTGAAGCTGCGGCGGGATCACCAGGAAAAACTGACGGTTGATATAAACGCCCTGCACCAGGATAGAGGGGCACTGGGATGTGTCGAACGGGAACTGGGCGAAGTAAAAACCCTGGCCGACATGTTGGATTTTTTCCGCAAGACGATCCGTGAGGCCGGTCCTTATATCACCCGCACCCTAGTGCAAACCATCTCAGCCGAAGCCAATCGCATATTTGGCGAGATCATCAACGACTACACCATGCAGCTCACCTGGGACGAGAATTACGCCATCATCATTGAGCACAAAGGCTGTCAGAGGGTGTTCAAGCAGCTTTCCGGTGGAGAACAAATGGCTGCCGCTCTGGCGGTGCGCCTGGCTCTGCTGCGGGAGATGTCCAGCGTGGATCTCGCCTTTTTCGATGAGCCGACTGCCAGCCTGGACGACGTGCGCCGCGATAACCTGGCCGAACAGATTGCGCGCATAAAAGGCTTCTCGCAGCTCTTCATCATCAGCCACGACGATACCTTCGAGCGCGACATCCAGCATGTGCTGCGTGTGTCCAAGATAGACGGCGTCAGCCGGGTGGAGGTGGGATAATGTTATTCAAACCCAAGGTGCTTGCGGCATTACAAGCCAAACGGGAGCGCTTCATAGATACCGAAGTCAATTTCCAAAACGACATAAACCTCTTAAAAGGATCCCTGGAGCAATTCTCCAACCTATCACTGAAAGGGGTAGAGGAGGTCCTGTCGCCAATCGAACACCCCGGAGCACGTCCTACCGCCGAGCTCGATCAACACAAGGGTATCCAGGTCCCCTTTCCTGCGAGTTGGGACAACCACCGCCAGGCGCGCACCTGGGCTTTGAACATCCTGCTCGGTACGCCCACATTTGCCGCTGACGGTTCTCAAATTACGCCCAGTAAGGATATTTCGGTTCCCGTTGGGGTTGTGCAAGTGGGTTGGTTTGAAAACCCCCACTCCTCTCCGGGCAGCTACGTGAAGGACGTTGAGATTGAAATCCTGGCGTCTGATGAGTTGGGAGAAGGAGATGCACACGAGAGTGCTTTTCCCGAGATCAACCTGAAGCGTTTCGTACGGGAAGTGGAAGTGCTGAACACCTACATGCTCGCCAATCGCGATTCCAATCCAAAACCCCTGTGTTTCTTCGATGGCTCGTTTGTAATCTCTTTCATCCAGCGGATGCACCCGAGCCGGCAACAAAATTATATCAATGCGGTGCTTAAGCTGCTGGACACGTCCCGTCAAACCTCTGTACCTCTGGTCGCCCATGTGGACACTTCCTACGCTCGGGACCTGACCACAATGCTGACCCATCTGTCCGGGCTGCAGCCAAAAGGTTTTGTCAGTGATTCGGCTTTGCTGCGTTCATACATGAAGTGGGGCGACCGCTCTCAAGTATTCATCTGTGATCGCTATGACGAGTCGCTCGCCGATTACTATCAGGACGTTTGTTTTGTTTATCTGAAAGTCACAGCGGATAACCCACCAGCTCGAGTGGAATTTCCGCGCTGGATTTTCGAATCCAATCAGCACGAGCGGGTGTTAGACCTGGTGCGCGCCGAGTGCATCGTTGGCACCGGATACCCGTACGTGCTCGAAACCGCAGATGCGATCGCTGTGTTGACCATGCAGGACCGTGAACGATTCTACAGCCTGTTTCAAGAGTTTGTAGAGCGTGAGGACATAGCCCTGCAATGGACGAGGAAAGCGCGCAGCAAGCGAGGCAGGCGTACCTGATTAATCAACTTTCCAATAGAAGAGGTACCTCCAATGTTGATTGGCAAGATCATTAAATCCAACTCCCACACAGATTGCATCTGCCAGGTTTACGGGCACAGCGAAGTCGAAGTGACCCCAACGGCGGACGATTGCGCTTTCGGCACCTTCGTTAGAACTGCGCAGGAGGATGATCGTTGGCTGGTGGGCATCATCTACGACACCATGCTGTTCAACCCCGAGTTTGGGCGCCTGGGTCCGCGCCTTTCGCCCGAAGCTGAACTGTCCATCTTCTCCCCCGATTACCTGAACGAAAAAGCACTGCTGGTCGGCATCATCAGCGTGGGGATGGTGGATTCTTCGGGCGATGTAATTCAAGGCATCCCACCATTGGCGCCGAAAAGTGAAGCGCTGGTACACACCATGGCGGACGAACAGGTGCACGCATTCCACGCCGGGAGTCCAGACCCACAGCTTGTTTACGCCCCAGTACTCCTGGCACAAGACCCACAGTTGATGCCGCACCTGCTGCAGACCGTGCTTAAAAAACTGGTCGTTCTCTTCCCCGAACATAAAACCCTGTTATCCGTGCTAGAAAGCGAGTTGTCCTGGAAGTCCCAAATCAGCCCGTTAGGAGGCTCCCAATGAGCGAAATCCGTCCGATAGGATTGACTAAAGGACCTGGTGAAACGCCCCATGAATTCACCTTTGTCTCCCCGGATCGAGACCAATCGCTCAAAGTTGGCGAGTTTATCACTTACCGCGCAGATGTGGATGGAGTAGAGCGGGATATCCTCAGCCGTGTCACCGAACGGCGACCGCTGCGGTTGTATCCGGACGCATTCCTCGCTGATCCGGACATCAACCCTGACGATGTTGCCGCCCTGGTCGGTTATCACCAGGGTGGACACGAGCTATTTGAGCTCACCGCCACCGTGATCGGATATTATGAGCAAAAAATCGGCGATTTCATCAACCCGCGCCTGCCGCCACGGGTCGGTCGTCCCCTCTACCTGGCAGACGACCATGAATTGGCAAAGTTGCTGAGCAAGCGTGAAGTGGGTGAAATCGGGTCAGCCCACATCGGTTCACTGCTCAGCCGCGGGGCGGGGCGTGTGCCTATCAACGTGGATGTGGCTGCCATCACCAGTACGCACCTGGCGATCATCGCCAACACCGGGGCCGGGAAGAGCTACCTGGCGGCGGTCTTGATCGAAGAGCTGATGAAGCCCTACAACCGGGCTGCCGTATTAATTGTTGACCCGCACGGTGAATACCAGACCCTGACCGAAATGCGGAACAATGACGAGTTCAGTAAAAGTGAATACCGCCCTCAGGTTAAAATATTCCTGCCGGGTGAAGTGAAAGTACGGACCGCGTCGCTAGACCTAAACGACCTATATTACCTGCTGCCTAACCTTACCGAACGGATGGAATACCTGTTGAGACGCGCATACCGGGATGTCCGTAACACGAGCAAGAAAGAGAAGGGGGTGCCAGATCGCTGGACAATCGCCGAATTACAGATCCGATTAAGAGAGTTAGGAGAGGGTAACGGAGAGGACGAACAGCACGAAAGGGACGACCGTTATGCCAACACCGCCGATGCACTAATTTGGCGCCTGGAAAGCGTGTTGAAGCATTCAATCATTTTCGATGATTTTGAACACCTCAAACTTCAAGACCTTTTTCTGCCTGGACGCTGTTCGGTCCTGCAGCTCAACGAGGTCGGCGAAAAACAGCAGCGGGTGATGGTGGCCACGCTGTTGCGGCGCTTGTTCCACGCCCGGGTGCAAACCGAAAAAGGGCAAGTGGGACCTGAGGATGAGCTTTATCTACCTTATCCCACATTTGTGCTGATCGAAGAAGCCCATCACTTCGCACCAGCAGGGACAAACGTGATCAGCACTAACGTCCTCAAGCAGGTGCTGACCGAGGGGCGTAAATTTGGCGTCTCAGTGGGTCTGATCAGCCAGCGTCCAGGTCGGCTCGACCCGGACGTGCTCTCGCAATGCAACACCCAATTTATCCTGCGCATTGTCAATCCTATCGACCAGAACCGTATTGCTGAAAGCGTTGAGACCGTCGGGCGCGATCTGCTGAGAGAACTGCCATCCTTGACCAAAGGTCAGGCTATCATCGCCGGTGAAGCGGTCAACACCCCGGTGCTCTGCCGCGTGCGGCCGCGCCACACACCCCACGGCGCTGAAACCAAGGACGCCCCCAGCGAGTGGCTGGATTACTTTTCGGTCGATCAGCTATCGCGCCGGGATCGCCACAGCGCTCTACCGATCGAACCTGAACGCCAGAACAAATCCAAGATGTTCAAATGAAGTAAAGAAACCAGGGCGGAATTGTTCGCCGTGATCTCCCAAGCAGTGCTCTCTACTGCCCAGTGTTCTCTACTGCCCAGTGTTCTTTACTGCAAGCAATGTTTTTCATTGCCGATTACCTCCCTCCTCTTGACTTTAATTTTTTTTAAGGTATAAATATATGTGACGCCTACAAATAAATGTAACAAATATTGTGGGGAAAAGGGTTTCTGTATAAACATATGCAAACATCATCGCCGATCTCAACGAGGCAGGTGGCATCGAAGCAAGTAACGCAGAGGGGTTTTGGATGAAAATCAAGAACCTCATTATCCGTTGTGTAACAGTTATGCCCGTACTGTTGATGGCTGGGGGAAGGAGGTGATGCGAAACGATAAGATATGGCGTTCCTCGTTTGTATCTAACAATTTAATGTGACCCAAATTCAATCTTCATTATAAAGAAAGAGGAGAAAGTGCTATGAACAAGCAACGATGGCTGACATTGGTAGTTTTAGCGGTGCTGTTAGTAGCGACCAGCCCAAGGCCAGCACTCTCAAGCTTCACTCCCGATATGGAACCGGAAGTGAGGCTAGTTACTGATAGGCACAGGGGTTTGGGTGATGTCGTCTCTGACGAATGGCTGGCCCATATGCGGGCTAACCTCGCATCTGCCACACCCGATTGGTGGGATGGAAGTACACAGGCAGACGC
>CBFDCK010000032.1:0-26698 GCA_965603285.1 uncultured bacterium | reverse complement strand
TGAGATCCGTGCAGAACTACTGGAGGGGGTAGAAAAAGAAGTGCAGCTTATGCAGCCCATGCTCGATGATCTGGCTCAACTACATGGTCAAATCTTAGGAACGCTGGAAATTAATCGGAAACATGTTGAACTTAGCGATTGGCTGCCATCCATCCTGCTGCCCTGGCGTGCAGCCGCCATTGAAAAGAATTTACAATGGGAGGCAGTGATCCCCAGGGACCTGCCTACTGTCGAGATAGATCCGGACCGGATAGCGCAGGTTGTAGGTAACCTGCTCAGCAATGGGATCAAGTACACGCCGCCTGGCGGCGAAATTTCGGTAGGCGCGGGAGTGGATAGAGATGAAGTTTGGATTCAAGTAAGTGATAGCGGTCCTGGGATTTCTGACGACGAGCAAGAATTAGTATTCGAACCTTTCTATCGCAGCAGCAAGGAACATCGTTTCCCACAGGGCTTGGGATTGGGTTTAACCATCGCCCGTGACCTGGTAGAGGCACAAGGCGGTCAACTAATATTAAGCAGCGCACCGGGAGAAGGCACCCGCTTTAGCATTCATCTACCCCTCAATAACCGCTAAGACACTATCTTTGGGATACATACGATTAATTGTTACCGCAGAGATCACTGAGAAAATATTGGGGGAATCTCAATAATTTCCGAGTGAATTATTAAAAATCGCAAGTTTGAAAATAGTTAAATGAAACAAAGAACGGATAGTGTCTCTTAAAATTAAAGCAATCAAGTTATCGCAAATCGTAAAGCATTAATATTTCCGGCTATACTGCCGCGGTCATTAAAAATCGCCGATCCAGTCACCAGAATCGTGGCTCCTGCCTGAGCAACTTCAGCGGCATTTTCGACACTGATACCCCCATCGATTTCTATTTCGATGTTAGTTAAACCTCGCTCACCTAACATACGCCTGAGCTTTGCCAATTTCTGTGTGCTGTTTAGTATATAACTTTGGCCACCAAATCCCGGGTTCACCGACATTACCAGGACATGGTCCACTTCGGTTAATATCTCCTCCAATGTGGACAATGGTGTCGCAGGGTTGAGCGCTACCCCGGCGCGAATACCACCATCCTTGATTTGATGGATGGTACGGTGAAGGTGCGGACAGGTTTCGACATGCACGGTAATATTATCTGCACCAGACCGGATGAAATCTGGGATTAGAGCTTCGGGGCGCTCAATCATCAAATGTACGTCCAGCACTATTCCGGCCGCACTTGTTATCGGTTTGACTGCTTCAACGACGAGTGCACCAAAGCTTAGATTCGGAACGAAGTGGCCATCCATTACATCAACGTGGATGTATCCAACACCAGCATCAACTGCCTCCTGAACCTGTTCCCCTAATCGGGCGAAATCAGCCGAGAGGATAGAGGGTGCTATTTTTATGCTCATTATTCACGCTCCAAAATTTTGATTCCATCTACTTCTGCCACGACTACAGTATCCGCCATTCCCAGGAAGAGCCCGTGCTCAACGATGCCGGGTCTATCTGCCAGGGTTCGAGCTAACATATTCGGATCGGGGATCCCGTCCGAAAACCGGCAATGCGCCAGATAATTGCCGTTGTCGGTTTCTACAGGAGAACCATCCTCTTCAAGCAATAGATTTGCCTGACAATCAAGGGTGTTCAACCATTTCACGTGAGCAAGCGCCTCAAACTGAATGATCTCGACCGGCAAAGGACCGCGTACTCCTAAGCGCGGGACGATCTTCGATTCATCCACAACTACTATGAACATTCTGGCGTGGGTTTCTACCACTTTTTCACGCAGTAAAGCGCCTCCCAACCCCTTTATCAAATTGAATTTGGGGTCCACTTCATCCGCACCGTCCACTGCTATATCAAGTTGAGGGTTCTTTGACAATGTGGTGAGCGGGATTCCAAGGAGGCGAGCTTGCTCCGCTGTCGCTTCCGATGTTGGTACGGCTTGAATTCTTTGCAGAGACCCTTTTTGAATCTCTTCCCCCAGCATGTCGATGAAGTAGCGTGTGGTTAAGCCAGTCCCCAGCCCTAGTATCATACCGCTTCGGATATATTCTAAAGCACTTCTAGCAGCTTGCTGTTTTAAATTCATTTCGAAGATAATCCCCTTTTCATCAAAAACATTACCGTACATTTCAACGGTTAGTAAATATCATTAGGTCTTCTTACCACAGAGAACGCTAAGGAAAATCTATTTAGGCTCTATGGATTATACCCGCAAAAAAGAGCGGGATACTTCTTTCAGAATGACACTTCTTTTTTATCAATATGATTGTAAATGTGGTCACCTATGCAGTGAGGACAGAAGCACTTGACACAACTGACCATTTCATGTAATCTGCGTAGACTGACCGGTCAGTTTATTTTGGAGGGATCCCATGTCTCCACGCCCAGATGTGAGTGCAGAACGAAAAAAGCAAATCCTGGATGCTGCAATGATTGTCTTCTCCCGCAAGGGATTTCACCAAGCGCGTATGGATGACATTGTAAAGCAATCAGATCTGAGCAAAGGGACCATTTACTGGTATTTCAGCAGCAAAGATGAAATAATTACTCAAATTTTAGATAATCTCTTTGAGCGTGAATTGGCAAGCTTGGGAGAATTGCAAGATGAAGAAGGATCTGCCAGCGAAAGATTGCTGGAATTCATGCGGATTTCACTTACTGATCTAATGCCAATGCTGAAACATATGCCATTGACGTATGAGTTTTACGCCTTCGCCCTGCGAGAAGAAACTGTCCGCAATACTTTAAAAAAGTATTTCCGCAGCTATGTGGAATTGTTAATTCCGATTATCCAGCAGGGAATCGACAGCGGCGAATTTCGAGCTATCAAAGCTGGGGAGGCGGCTATAGCGGCGGGTGCAATCTTTGAAGGTACAATCCTGCTCTGGGTTTATGATCCTGAAACTGTTGATCTGGATCGTTCCATGGAAACGGGTTTTCAGTTGTTCTTGAATGGTCTCAAAGCATGAAGATTCTTGGGGGAAGCTAATTTAAAGCGTATAATACTTGGCATACAATTTCAGCTCAGAGATTAATCCATGCTGAATTATCTATAATTGCTTAATTTCTCATGACGAAATTTTTCAATCTCTTCTCTTCGAAATTACGGCAAGGTCAGGCTCAATTACCGTATCTTCTACGCGCTTTCATTTTAGTCTGGTCGGCAGCGCGTGGGTGGATGTTAGCCTGGCTGGTCTTATTGATTATTCAAGGCTTTCTGCCAGTTGCTATCGTCTATCTGACCAGAATCTTAGTCGACAGTCTTGTAGCAGTTGTGGAAGCGGGCGGCTCAAGGGAGAGTATCCGTCCGCTACTCATCTCCGTGGCTTTAATGGCGATAGTTATGCTGTTAAAAGAGTTACTTAGCAGCCTCTCCAACTATGTCAGAACGGTACAGTCCGAACGGGTGACGGATTACATCAGTGATTTGATCCATCGTAAATCTATCTCTGTGGATTTGGCGTTTTATGATTCGCCTGACTATTATGATCAACTTCACCGAGCTATGCAGGAGGCCGGTTATCGTCCCCTGTCCCTATTGGAGAGCAGCGGCAGCCTGCTACAGAATAGTATAACCCTGTTCGCAATGGCAGTCGTTTTGATCCCATACGGTTGGTGGCTGCCTTTGGCTTTGTTGGTCAGCACTATTCCGGCTTTTTATGTCGTTTTTCACCACCGGATGCGATTATATCGCTGGCGACTCGATACCACTCATCATGAACGCCGTTCCTGGTATTTTAAATCACTCCTAACAAACCGTAGAAACGCAGCCGAACTACGTCTGTTTCACTTGGGAGATCATTTTCGAATTGCGTATAAGAATTTACGACGCCACTTGCGGGATGAACAATTAAAATTAACCAAAGATCAAGGGCTTTCTGAATTTGCAGCCGGCACCATCGCACTGTTGATCACTGGGATTGCTATGGCGTGGATGCTCTGGCAGGTCGTGTTGGGGCAGTATTCGTTAGGTGATCTCGCTTTGTTTTATTCCGCTTTCAATCAAGGACAAAGTTTAATGCGCTCCTTGCTTGGGCAGATTGGCGAAATATACAGCAACAGCCTTTTCCTAGGCGACTTGTTTGCGTTTCTCGAGTTAAAGCCAAAGATCGTCGATCAACAATCCCCCATTCCTACACCAGTAACCCTTACTAAAAACATTAGATTTGAAAACGTTTCTTTCCGCTATCCGGACAGCGACCGACTTGTAGTGCGAGATTTTAATCTGAGCATTCCGGCGGGGCAGATTGTAGCGATTGTTGGACCAAACGGCGCAGGTAAAAGCACGCTGGTTAAGCTTCTATGTCGCTTCTATGACCCACAAGAAGGTTCAATTACATTTGATGGCTGTGATTTACGAGATATCTCCGTTGAGGAACTGCGCCATAGAATTTCAGTTTTATTTCAGGAACCCGTACAATACTATGCCACAGTGGCGGAAAATATTGCCTATGGAGATCTGGAATCAAAACCTAGTGAAACAAAAATCAAGAGAGCCGCAAATGCTGCCGGTGCTGATTCTATTATCGATAGGCTTACAGATAATTACGATACTTTGTTAGGGAAGTGGTTTAAAGGGGGTACGGACTTGAGCGTAGGTGAGTGGCAGCGCATTGCTCTATCACGCGCTTTCCTGAGGCAGGCACCAATCATAGTGCTTGATGAACCAACCAGTGCGATGGATCCGTGGGCTGAAGCAGACTGGCTGCGGCGCTTCAGGGAACTAGCTAGTAATCGTACAGCCATCATCATCACCCATCGCTTTACGACTGCAGCATTTGCAGATATGGTCCACGTTATGGATGATGGCAAAATCGTCGAATCGGGACGTCATGATGAATTAGTATCTGAAGGTGGTCGCTACGCCCGATCCTGGATGGACCAGATGCAAAAGTGGATCGGATCCTCACAAACTGAAAATCATTAGGTCTAATAACAACTTTCAAGTAATCGATCCTCATGCATGAAAAGTACCTAAACCAAGATAATATCCAACATTTTGTTATCCTCATCCTGCGAGGGCGTTGGGACCCATCAGCGATTTTGGAAGAGCGCAATTTGTTGGCGCAATATTCTATGGAGTGGGAGAAATGTTACCAGTTGATCGCAGCTAACGATGTAGCACCAATGGTCTACAGCATAATTCACGACCAGGGAATTTTTCCGCCCATACTTGAACAAAAATTACAGAAAGCTTATGAACACAACCGTGTCCGCAATATTTACCTTTTTAGCGAGTTGAAGACTATCCTGCGCAGATTTGAGGTAGCTGGAATCCAAAATATACTTCTGAAAGGTTGTGCATTATCTAAAGAAATTTATGGCAGTGTAGCTTTACGCCCTGTGACGGACATGGATTTACTGGTTCACCCGGGAGAAACTGAAAGTGCATTAAAAGTACTGAAATCACTAGGTTATGATTCCTTAATGCCAGAGAGAGGCGTAAATTCAAGTTTATTGTTTGAAAATGAAGTATTACTGACTAAACCCGGACCAATCAGGACTGTGATAGAGATTCATTGGAGTTTATTAGACTCACCTTACTACCAATCCTATCTTAATATGAATTGGTTCTGGCAAACTGCGGCTAAACTCGATTTTTTCGGGGCGCCAACCTTTATCTTTTCTCCCGAGGCGCAATTACTTCATCTGTGCTCTCATCTCATGCTGCACCATTCTGGAAGACGTTTACTATGGCAGCATGATATTGCTGAAGTCATCGTGCTTTACAATGATTCGATAGATTGGGGTGAATTATTAAATCGAGCGAAGATTTATGACTTGATTATTCCGACGCAAAATATCTTGAGTTCTGTGATCGCTAAATGGCATCTCCCGGTTGAAAGTGAAATATTAAAGCGGTTGAATGAATTGCATCCCTCGTCAAATGAGTTGAAAGTTCATACATACTTGACAGGTGATAAGCGTTCATCCGGTCGTAGTTTCTTGAATGATTTGCGCAGTATGCCCGATCTCAGGATGCGGATCCGATTTTTTTTGAATAATCTGTTTCCAGGACCAACGTATATGACCTCGCGTTATCATATTCCCAACTCGTTATTGCTCCCCATTTATTATCCTTATCGATGGTATTTAGGCTTTCGGAGTTTCGTGCAAACAAAACAATGAGACCAGTCCAGACGAGTTTATCCGAAGACACCCCTAAGGTTCAAACTAAAATCGATTACAACCGCAAGTGGTACGTTATGGCTGCGGTCGCTATGGGAATCTTCCTGGCGACCATCGACAGTAGTATCGTCAATATTGCTCTTCCCACCCTGGTAAGAGAACTCAACACCGATTTTGCCACAATACAATGGGTTGTCCTGGTCTATCTGCTGACGTTAGCAACGCTGATCTTAAGCTTTGGCAGGCTGGGGGATATGATAGGCAAGAAACCGGTCTACGCGACAGGCTTTGTTGTATTCACCCTTGGATCAATACTTTGCGGATTATCAGCGACAGTTTTTTGGCTAGTCTTCTTTCGGGTGGTGCAAGCCATTGGAGCAACAATGATTTTGGCTTTGGGGATGGCAATTGTCACCGAAGCCTTCCCACCTCGAGAACGCGGCAAGGCTCTGGGGATCAGCGGCTCGATTGTGTCAGTAGGCATTGTATTGGGACCCACTCTCGGCGGATTGATCATCGACGCCTGGTCGTGGAACTGGATCTTCTTCGTCAATATTCCGGTGGGGATAATTGGCATCCTTATGGTACTGCGATTTATACCTGATATTAAACCAGCCGGTGAGCAGCGCTTTGATCTGCTCGGAGCACTGGCATTGTTTATCAGTGTGCTGTCATTCCTTTTAGCATTGACATTTGGACAGGGGATCGGATTTGTTAATATTCGTATCCTTGCATTGTTTGCTACTGGGACTCTTTTATTAATATTATTCGTGCTCATAGAATTGCGCGTCGAACAACCCATGATCGATTTGCACTTGTTCAAAAATAAATTTTTTAGCATCAGTCTCATTACAGGCTTTTTGACCTTTATTGCAATCTCTGGAACCATCATCCTAATACCCTTTTATCTGGAAAACGTGCTCAGTTATAACACTCGCCAGATCGGCTTGCTGCTGGCAGCGGTTCCTGTTGCGATGGGGATTGTCGCACCCATTGCAGGTGCCCTCTCGGATCGTTTTGGTACTCGGCCAATCGCAGTGATCGGGTTGTCAGTCCTCTTGGTTGGGTACTACGGTTTGAGCAAGCTGCACATTCAAACAAGCACGTTTGAGTATTTACTGCGTTTTCTCCCCATTGGTCTGGGGATGGGTATTTTTTCATCCCCCAACAACAGCACAATAATGGGGACAGCTCCCCGTGAACGCCTCGGCATTGTATCCGGCATTCTAGCTGTCAACCGCACCCTGGGTCAAATGACGGGAATTGCACTATTGGGCGCAATATGGGCAAGCCGTGTGATCGCTTACAGCGATTCATCCGTGGTAGGTGGCGCATCAAATGCCGAATCAGTATATCAAGTTGCGGGATTAAACGACACATTCTCTGTAGCGGTGGTTGTCATACTTGCTGCTTTAATCTTGAGTGTTTGGAGTTACATCCAGGATCGCAGAGAAAAGAAGTCACTGGTTTTAAAATCTACTAGAGAATGAGCGACTGCGTTCTGGCTTCACTTCGGTTAGGCTCCGTCTGGGGATTTACCACCTTATTATTATATGTAGATCAACAATAAAATGAGAAATTTATTCGTCCGGCATATCGCCATCCCGCAAGACCACGGCTCGTGGGTCTTTTTGCTCAGCCCCCTATTGATAGGGTTATTTGCAGGAGGAAATTGGTCGTCAGCCTCGGTATTTTTGATCATCGCAGCTCTAGCCGGTTTCTTAATCCGCCAACCTGCTACGATCCTAGTCAAAATTTACACCGGGCGCCGTTCAAGACGCGACTTGCCGGCTGCCTTTTTCTGGATCTCAATATACACCATTATTGGCATGCTGGCTTTAGGCGCTCTCATCCTCCTTGGGTTCCAGTATATTTTATTACTCGGACTGCCCGGCATTCTGGTTTTCGCCTGGTATCTTTACTTGGTGAGCCAGCGCAGTGAGCGCCACAAAATTGGTGTGGGAATCGTCGCCAGCGGCGTCCTGGCACTCAATGCGCCGGCCGCCTATTGGGTCGGGGTCAACTGGCCGGATCCAAGAGGCTGGTGGCTCTTCATCCTGATATGGCTCCAATCAGCGGCATCCATTGTATACGCGTACCTGCGATTGAACCAGCGAAATCTTCCCGAGATCACAAGTTTATCGACCCGAATATCTTTGGGGCGCCGAGCTTTGTTGTACACAACATTCAACTTTTTGTTCGTCCTCGCATTATCCATCTCAGGCGTTCTACCAATCCTATTACCTTTACCGTATGCACTGCAATGGGTAGAAACTTTATGGGGAACGGTGAGACCGGCGATCGGTGTAAAACCGATTGCAATTGGAATTCGCCAGCTAATTATCATCACAATCTTCACCATTCTGTTCATTCTTACATGGGGGTATCCATTTTAATAGACGAATCTCATAGAGGATAAAAACGAGGTTCTTCCTTCCGCTGCTCCCTCACGCCCCCTCTCACTTACGACTGCGGGGTCGCCGTCTTGATCATTAAGTTGAGACGCGTCGTCGTGGATACCGTCTAGATCATTGAGGGGAGATTTAAAAAGACAGACTTTAACTGAATCGCAATCCGGCGTAACTCCAATAACAGTTAGGTGTTACCAAACTGTAGATACAATTTATGATTACTGAGTAATTTTGTTACAAATAGACCCTTTTTTGCGGCAAAGATAAGACAATATAAATTGGAGGAAATAAGAATGACAGAAGAAAATGTAACTCCACAAGAAGAACCCGTCGATGAGACACCCCCAGCAGAAGCGGTTGAAGCACAACCCGTTGAGGAACCCGTCGAGGAATCTCCCAAAGAAGAGCCGGTTGAAGAACCACCCGATGAGGGACCGGCTGCCCCATCTCCAGCAGAAGATATTACCAGCGATGACAAGCTGTGGGCTGCCTTAGGTTATCCGATTCCGCTCATAGCGATCATCGCCCTGCTTCTGGAAGATAAGAAGGAACGACCGTTTATCCGCTTCCATGCGATTCAATCGCTGGCATTCAATATCGTTTTGTGGGTAGTGATCGTCCTATTGAGCATACCAACAGTTGGCTGTGTATCGATATTGTGGTTAATCACTCTCTGGCCGGCTTATGACGCATATAAAGGAAATTACACGGAAATTCCGGTCATTACGAACTTTATTAAGAAGCAGGGTTGGGTGTAGGCCATTTTTTGTAAGCAATACCACTTTCAAATTTAAAGCGCAGGCGAGAAAATCCTGCGCTTTATTTTATTTTTTCTTCACATATATCCTTTCTTTTACCACAGAGAATGCAGGGAACAAAGAGAAATATTATTAAAACCTCTGTGGGCTCCGTGGGTTCTTTGGCGAAAAAACAACCATATTGTTAAAGTGCAGAGAGAGTCATCTGGATAGAATCCCACTAATCAATGATAAAATACCTGTCCATATTCAATTTGATTAATATAGTAAGGAACAGTTCAAATGAGCGCGCATAAAAACTGTGAGTTTTCTCTTGTCACTCAACGTTCCACAGTCGAGGTCCATCTACCGGATGGACGGGTGTTGAGTGGTCCAAGGAACTGTGAGATAGGTAATTTTTTACATCAACTTCCTGAGGCGGATGATCCTCCAATTGTAGGCGCGATTGTCAACGGGGAATTACGCGAATTAACTTACAAAATCAAGATGGATGCCCTGGTCAAACCGGTAACGATGGGCGAACCGGACGGTATGCGCATTTACCGCCGCTCATTGATCTTTTTATTAGATACCGCCTACGATAAAATTATTCCAAATGCGATATTAAGCGTTGATCACTCTGTAGCCTCGGGTGGTTATTTCTGCCGGGTCGAAGGTCGACCGCCACTCAATCCGGAGGAATTAGTCGAGTTAGAAACGGCTATGCGCAGGATTGTGGGTGAGGATTTGCCTTTCACAAGAAGTGAAGTGCCCCTCTCACAGGTAATCGAGTATTTCCGAGCTGAGGGTGAAGAAGACAAGGTTCGCCTACTTTCTCACCGCAAGAAGAACTACCTCACACTTTACGAACTTGCCGGTCATCGTGATTACCATCACGGGTACATGGTTCCGTCAACCGGTTACTTGAAATGGTTTCAACTTGTACAAACCGAGGATGGCTTCACTCTGCGGTTCCCCAGGCGACATAAGCCAACTGAATTTTCACCTATAGTCATTTTTCCCAAATTGCTGAATACATTCCGCCAATACCGTAGCTGGTTATCCCTATTAGGCATATCAAGCGTCGGCGCCCTCAATGACGCGATCCAGAATGAGAACATCCACGAAATTATGCTCGTTTCTGAAGCTCTTCACGAACAACGGGTGACCGAAATTGCCTCTCAGATCGCATCCCAAAAAGAGCGCGTAAGGATCATCATGGTTGCTGGTCCATCCGCTTCCGGTAAAACCACATTCTCAAAACGTTTATCGATTCAACTGCTGGCTCACGGCGTGGCACCATTTCCGCTCGGGATGGATAACTATTTCATAGACCGGGATAGAACGCCACGCAATCAAAAAGGTGAGATCGATTTCGAGTCAATCAATGCACTGGACCGTGAACGGCTTACTCAAGACATGCAAAGACTTATTACCGGGGATAGAGTTCGGCTGCCTCACTACGATTTCATCAGCGGCAAGAGTTTACATGGGGAGGAAGTACAACTCAAATCAAACGAAATCATCATCTTGGAGGGCATCCACGGTTTGAACCCGGAGTTAATTTCGGATTCACCCTCTCAATATACATTCCGAATATATGTCTCAGCGCTTACCCAACTCAATCTTGACCGCCATAATCGCGTTTCAACGACCGATACGCGCCTGATACGCCGCATCGTGCGCGATGCATATGAACGCGGCTATTCAGCACTAGAGACAATCAACAGGTGGGAATCAGTTCGGCACGGTGAAAAGCGCAATATCTTCCCCTATCAAGAGTATGCCGATGTGATGTTTAACTCCGCTCTGGTGTACGAAATTTCGATTCTCAAACCACTAGCTGAACCACTGCTTCGCCAGGTGCCATATGGAACACCCGCATACGTCGAGGCAAAGCGCTTGCTCGCATTTATGGACTGGTTCTTACCATTGGAAAGCGATTTGATCCCAGAGAACTCCATTTTAAGAGAGTTCGTCGGCAAATCAATCTTGCACGATTTCTCACTTTGGGGGGATAGGGGCTCAGTCGAGAATCAGTTGTGAAAAGATAAACCAGACCCCAAGTACAATCCAGATCATAAACAATAGAACAAAAGGCCATAGACGTTTTAAACGCGTTAAACCTGAGATTTCTTCTTGTTTTGAAAGTTCTTGTGAACCAGGTTGACGCCTCGCCATTAGAAGGAACCTAGTTTCTGTTGCTTTTGGAAATTGAAGTGTGATAGTAGGCAGTGGGATAAGCGTGGCGGTCGCGGTCAGGCCCGGCGGTGGAGTAATTGTCCCCAATGGGTCAACAGGCATATTAGTAGTTACTGTAACCATTTGAGTTACGGTTATCGATAAAATGGATGATACGATCGTGAAAGGTGATGATGACGGCCTTACATACAGCTTGCCAGAATCTTTTTGCATCAAATTGACAGGCGGAATCATACCATTTTCTGGGGAACAGGCGCTCGTGCACTCTTCAGCCGAAGCTCCTTGAATCGAGACGACCAGTAATACCACCATCAGAAATAAAATGGCAGCGTGTACCCACCTAGATAACAGATTTATTTTCAACGCATCATTACCCCTAAAAGTATTTTTAGTTCGTGCATTGGGCGCATGTCATATCTATCTGAAACCAGCCTTGTTACATTAAGAACTGGAGGAATTCAAGGGAGGATAATTACATTTCAAGTAGCCAAGTGCCAACTATTATACCAATTGCAAGAATCCCCAATAACCCATCTCGCATAGATATTGCAACATACAAATTACTGATTTGCCGCTGAGCCCACAGAGCTCGCAGAGATATTTATGTTTATCTGAGTGCTCTCAGTGAGAATAATTAGCATGAGATATTCTACAAAAGCAAAAGTGCAAAGATACTAATTTATTAGAAGGCTGCGATATTGAAAGTCAAGATTAAGATTATCATATTTCTTTTCGTCATTTTAATGATCTTTTCCACCCTTCTGATCACGCAGCCAGGGTTTTTTCAAGGTATCTACCAATCTTTCTTCCCAACTCCGACCACTCCAGAAATCCCAGAGGATATATCTTCCCAAATTGAAGCCGCGATTAGGGATGTAATTTCCGCCCAGGAAGAAGAGACCCTCGTTTACCTGCTATACGAAAATCAAATTGACAATTTGAAAGTTTCTCAAGACGGTGAATGGGCAACAGCCTGGCTGAATCCGGTGGATCCCGAAAGCGGACACATGATTCCGGCTGAACCCGGATTGGTCGTGCTCAAATATGATGGCAAATCCTGGCATGTCACTCTACCCAGTGATCCAGAGTGGTCGTCAATGATCATGGCAGCACCGGATGATGTCCTACCACAGGATGCTAAAATTTATTGGTTAGAGAGGGGTATGGTGCAAATTGAATACGCAGCCACTTATGGACCTTATGGAGGATACTACCTCCCGTGGGCAGGGGGGGAGTCTTTATATCTAACCCAAAGCGTCAAGCACGACGCTTACACACCCAGCGGCAACGCACATTACGCCTTCGACTTCGCCAAAGGCGGCTACCCGAGTGGGATGTTTGATATTTACGCCGCTAAAGCGGGCATAGTCCACCGGGCTGTTTGGTCAAACTCCAACGGGAACCCAATGTATGCAAACTTCATTGTGCTGGAAGATACGACCACTGAACCTGCCACCTACCAGCTTTACCTTCATCTCGCCAAGGACAGCATTCCCCCCGAATTCAGGATCAAAGGCGCATATATCGCCCAGGGTCAGTTCCTCGGTATTGCTGACGATACCGGGGTGAGCACCGGCAATCACCTGCATTTCCACGTCCATACAAACCCTGCTTCGTATTGGGGGCGCTCTGTCGACATAACCTTTGAAGATGTCGATATAAACGGCGGTCGACCTCGCATAACTGGAGATTTGAGGTATTGTAAGAACGATGCGGAATTTCAGGACGTCTGCGATGAGACACGCTACAGCTACATCTCGGACAATTACATGAATCCGGACAGATTACCTCCCACAGGGGATATTGTACACCCTCTCCACGGAACGTCTATCCTTTCGGATACATTACGATTGGAAGGATGGGCGCAAGACAGCGACAGTGGGATTGAAAGTGCGCAGTTTATCGCCAATTATGATGGTGAATGGAAACCTATAGGCGATGTTCACAAAACGAACCAATTTGTCATGGATTGGGACCTGTGTGAATATCAAGTGCCTGATGGTCCAATAAGCCTGGCTCTGGAGATACGCGATAATGCAAACAACCAAGCATCCGGATTGCCCGGCTTGCAGCACATTATCAAGGATTATGATTGCCCTCCTCAACCACAAACATGTGTGCCAGCAGATGACGAAATTGCCCTCTTCGCTCAACCCGGCTACAGGGGGGCATGCGTAACCCTGGGAACGGGGAACCATAATAGTCCTGAAAATTGGGGGGATTTAGACAATAACAATGCTGAATCGATCCAGGTCGGAGGGAACGTTCAGGGGACATTGTATCTGACCCGCTATCTCACTGGACGGGGCGAAACTTTCACATCAGACGATAGCAACCTGTCTGACAATCGCATCGGTGCAAATACATTATCCTCAGTTAAGATCCAATCCCGCCAAACGTCCCCCGGGATACCGCTCCATAAATGGCCAAGCTATAGCGCTGTACACTATGAAAATGACAGCTTTAGCTTTTCTTGGGATGATGCAGGCGGTGGGCTCGAATATCAAGCCCAAATTAATCAAGTTGAAGGTGAGAGTTTTATAACACCCTGGCTAGCCGAGCCTTTCTGGCACACTAATTCACTTTCCCCCGGAACTTATCGCTGGCGGTTGAATGCCAGAAATGGACATTCTGAGAGTGGGTGGAGCAATTACCGCCTTTTATATATTCGAACAGCAGATTCTGGCGCAGTTACAGTAACCACTCCTTATACCGATGACATGGAAGCAACCCCGACTGAATGGACACATAGCGGTAATTGGGATTTAACCAACGACGACAACCACACACCAGGGGGCTCGATAAGTTGGAATTATGATGTCAGCAGCGGGAATGGCTATGACACCGGCTCCCCAAATTCAGGTTACCTGACCTCTCCTTCAATACAAATACCAAACAATGGTGATAATTACCTGCGGTTTTGGTATAACTATGAAACGGAAAGCCAGGGTTTGAATTGGGACCAACGCCTGGTTCAAATATCCGCGGACGGCGCTCCTTTCGAGAATATACTGCAGCTTTCGGATGACGTGCCGAATACCTGGCTTCAGAGTCCCGCAATCCACCTTTCAGCATATGCAGGTCAGTCCATCCGAGTGCGGTTCTACTTCACTACCCTGGATGACATATTTAACGCATATAAGGGATGGTACATCGATGATTTTTCCGTCACCAGCACACCTCCTCCAGACTGCAGTGACCAGGATAATTCACCCGTCGATGCCATACCCATAAATTACAACTCATCAATTAATGGGGTGATTTGTCCCGGTGGAGATATGGATTTCTACAAATTTCAAGGCAGCGCCGGCGACCAGATTGGCGCAGTGGTGGATGCCCAAGTTTTAGGATCGAATCTGGATCCTTACCTGTTCTTGGTTGACGAAGATGGCAAATCAGCGCTTGCTGAAAATGACGACCAGATAACATCCCAACGGACTGATTCGTTCTTATCCTATCGACTTCAACGGGACGGCATTTATTACCTGAAAATCAAATCGTGGGAGCATTCCACTCGAGGTGGAGAAGATCAATTCTACACCTTACGTCTATACGAAGAAACCGAAAAACCGAGCGCAGAGTTTGTTTATCCCGTTGACGGACAGCCCATCACACCTGGCACGATAACACTAAAAATCGCGGCTGATGATACAATTAGTGGCATCAGCCACGTCAAATTCTATTGGCATACTCCGGATTGGCAGAATTCAGAATGGATTGTCCTGGGTGAAGATTGGAACGGGCAAGACGGATGGAATTATGTTTTCACAGGCGAGGAGAACCCGGATGGATTTTTCGCCCGTGCGTATGATTGGGCAGGTAATTCAACAGGAATTGGTGTTTGGAACTTTGAAACACCGATTATCTATCTTCCTTTCATATTTGCAGGTCAATGAATAAATACCCGTGAAACTGATTATCCAAATTCCCGCCTATAATGAAGCCAAGCTTCTAAATACCACTATTCAGGCTCTGCCCAAAGAACTGCCCAGGATTAACGAAATCGAAATCCTGGTAGTGGATGATGGCAGCACGGATGGCACAGCAGAGGTAGCCGAAAGCCTCGGTGTGCACCACGTAGTACGCCTGCCCAGGCACACGGGGCTGGCTGGGGCGTTTGTTATTGGTCTTGAGACCTGTCTTAAATTTGGCGCCGATCTGATCGTTAATACAGACGCGGATAACCAGTACAATGCTGGCGACATCCAACACCTGATCGAGCCCATCACAACCGGACAGGCAGACATTGTTATCGGTGATAGAGGCATTGCAAAATTGGGGAGCTTTTCAACCTCCAAGCGTCTGCTGCAGCGCTTTGGCAGTTGGGTCATCACCCAGGCGTCGGGAGCTGATACTCCAGACGCAACCAGTGGCTTCCGGGCAATTAGCCGCGAAGCAGCCTTACGTACACTGGTGCTGAGCGAATACTCTTACACCCTCGAAACGCTCATCCAGGCCGGCGCTAGACGCATGAAAGTGGCGTACGTGCCCGTGCGCACTAATCCTCAAACCCGGCCGTCACGTCTGATGCGCAGCATACCTCACTATATCGCAAATTCGAGCACAACCATCATGCGCGCCTACACCATGTATCGCCCGTTACGAGTGTTCACCATTTTGGCTATGCTGATCATCCTTGGTGGTTTGGCACTAGGGATGCGTTTTACTTATTTTTATATCATCGGTCGTGGTGCCGGACACGTCCAATCCCTCATTCTATCTGCAGTCCTTTTAATCGTTGGATTCCAAGTGCTTCTGATTGGTTTGCTAGCCGACTTGATCGGTTTCAACCGCCTAATTTTGGAGGAACTGCTCTACAGGTTCCGGCGGTCGGAGCTCTCAGGAGAAGATTTTCAGAACACCCCGCTTAATGACGACAAAACTATATAATCTGGTCATTCTTCTCATCCTGCTGACATTAGTCGGTTGTTCTTCTATTGAGAAAATCGAGCAGCCGCTTATTTCGGATTTTGCGACCCTTTCAAATGAAAATACGATCGGGCAGACATATGTGGCACGCTACGACGGTCTGGATGGATTCCTAATCTACGTAGAGCCAGAACCTGGAGCCCAGGGGGTTGTCCACCTTCAATTGAGTGAGGGTCCCGAAGAGAATTACGTCTTGAGGACTTCAACAATAAACCTCTCAGATGTATCTTATCCTGGTTACATCCACTTTCAATTCCCACCAGTTAAGGATTCCACTCAGAAATATTACTATGTCCGTTTGCAGCCGGTGATGGAAGGAGCGAGTAATCTGCGTGTCGGGACATCTTCAGGTGATAGTTACTTAAACGGTGCTCTATACCAGAATCAAATCCCGCAGGACGCACAGCTCGCCTTTAACCTCAGCTACAACCCAATCCGGGTTGCATCAGGATTGCTTCAGGAAGGGCTTACTTGGATCCTGTGGATATTTATAGGGATTTTCTTATACATCATCCCGGGTTGGGCGCTGCTTGGTCTACTCTGGCCGGGCTGGGGAAATTTACATTGGGGGGAGAAACTGGGATTAAGCGCTGGAGTCAGCCTGGCGATTTATCCAATCATTTTCCTCTGGACCCATATAGTTGGACTAAACTTGGGTCCACTTTATGCCTGGATACCACCATTAGCGGGTCTAACTGTCATCATATGGAAAAACCGTAAAGAAATCCGGCTTAAACGCGTCTCATCCATTATCCCCCTATCCCCTTTCCCTTGGAGTGATTTCACCTTACTGCTCGTTATCGGTCTCTTTTTCGTAGTCCGTTTCTGGGTCATCCGGGGACTGGATGCCCCCATGTGGGGCGATTCGTACCAACACACCATGATCGCTCAACTGCTTGTTGATAATAATGGGCTTTTCAACTCTTGGGAGCCGTATGCCGAATTGCAGACCTTGACGTATCATTTCGGCTTCCACACGTACTCGGCAGTTTTTCACTGGATCACCCGCCTGTCCCTTACTCAAACTGTTTTATGGACAGGTCAAATTCTCAATGGGTTAGCAGTTATCGGTCTTTATCCGCTCGCTACCCGGATTGGAAAGAACAAGTGGGGAGGGATCGTGGCTATTGTATTGGCAGGCTTGATCTTCCAGATGCCTATGTTTTATGTCAATTGGGGTCGCTACACGCAGTTGGCTGGGCTGGCAATTCTGCCAGCTGCCATATATATCGCCTGGGCTACACTCGATTCTAGGAAAACCAACTGGAGTTTGATAATCCTTTCCTGGATTGTATTGGGTGGACTGGCGCTGACACATTACCGTGTGATAATCTTCGCGTCCATTTTTTATTTCGCCTATC
This sequence comes from uncultured bacterium, assembly GCA_965603285.1. GTDB lineage: Bacteria > Chloroflexota > Anaerolineae > Anaerolineales > UBA4823 > JAUWPO01. The sequence goes on along the minus strand of CBFDCK010000032.1, from coordinate 8,922 downwards.
TCTTAGTTAATATTTACTCCGGAAGACTCCTAAATACACTGGGGAGGGCTTTTTTATCCGGCTTAGGCGCTTTTTTGATCTTCCTTCCCTGGTTCATTCACATCTTCTCCAGCAGAATTCTATACATCTTCTCAAAGCAGATCACAACCTTGCCGAGCAAAGCTTTAACCCTTCAACAGCAGTACAACACGATAGGAGACATCTTCGTCTACTTACCTTCACTAGCTTGGATAATCTTACCGGTTTTGATCGGTTGGGGATTATGGAGGCGCGAAAAAGGGGTCGCGCTACTGAGCTTGTGGTGGTTTCTGATCTTACTGGCGACAAATCCACAATGGTTAAATTTGCCCGGCGCAGGAGCGATCACAAATTTCACCGTACTTATCTCAAGCTACTTCCTGGCAGCGATTGTGATTGGGAGTGCCTTTAGCTGGCTGATCGACCACTGGCAAATGAAATCTGATTCTGAGGACGAGCATCTATCCCCCAGGCAAAAGCAGCCCCGTACCTGGTCCGGGATTACTCTGACAATAATAATCCTGCTTATCAGCCTGTGGGGCTTCCGCCAACGAATGACAAATTTGGAAACCTCAAAGCATTCCCTCTTTACGAGACCCGACCTTCTAGCGGCTGCATGGATCAAAGAATATTCTCCTTCGGATGCCCAATTCATAGTTAATTCGTTCTTCGCCTTTAGCAATTATGTAATTGTTGGATCCGATGGTGGTTGGTGGCTGCCTCTCTCAGGCTATCATCGCACCACGCAGCCCCCAATAAATTACGGCACCGAAAGAGGACCGAGACCCGATTACCGGGAGTGGGTCAACGCTCTTACTTCTAGCATTCAAAGTAAAGGCATCGATGACCCTGATATATTAGAATTGCTGAGTGACCGCGGCATCACGCATGTATACATTGGGCAGAAACAAGGGAGTGTTAACAGCCCTTCCCCTCTATTAGATCCCGACCATCTGAATGCCAGCCCACATTTTATACCCATCTATCACAAGGATCGGGTGTGGGTTTTCGAGATCAACCCAAACTGAGCCATTTCTGATAAGATTTAATTTAATTTTCATGCCACCATTACTAGCACAATACGTACGTCGAAAACGCACACTCGCTGTCCTGCCGTTCATTCAAAGTGATGTCCTTGATTTGGGATGAGGGGTTTCAAGCATTCCAATATATCTGAACCCAGACAGCAAATCTGTCGGCGTAGAAATCAGCACAAAGTTTATTTAGTGGCTAAAAGAAAATTACCCCCACTATACATTCTACCAATGGGACTTGGAGAACTGTCAACTGAACCTGAATTCGAAATTTGACACGATGCTTAATGATCGCCATAATGGAGCATTTCCGCAATCCGGATATTAACTTAACACAAATATCTGCAATTCAAAAGCTGGAAGTTAAGCTAGTGATGACAACCCCAACACCGTTTGGGAGGGCAAATCCATCCTGATTGAGTAAGAATTGGTCTCTTCTACAAGAAAACTGCCGACCAATATGTAAGGTTTTATAATATGGAACAAATTTCACAGCTAATAAACGAGTATAGCTTTGTTATTTCAGATTTCGAGGTATTTTTGTTCCATGACAACCTGCTTGTCGTTTGTAAGAAAAGGTAAAATATATTTAAATCAGATTGGATCGCCTTTATCCTGAAAACATGACCATTCATTACAATTCTGAAATAGACAACTGGACCAAATGTTGAATAAGAAAAAATTCAATTACTCATCATGAAGATTTCTCTGGTTGGACCTGTATATCCGTACCGCGGTGGAATTTCTCACTTTACTACTTTATTGACAGGCGCTTTGAAAGACAATGGTCATCATATCCAGGTGGTCTCATTTAAAAGGCAATATCCCAACTGGCTGTACCCGGGGAAAAGTGATAAAGATCCTTCCAAACGTCCTTTGCGTGTTGAGGCCGAATTTCTTTTGGATCCTTTTTATCCCTGGACATGGCACCAAACTGCTAAGCGTATCCTTCAATTCCATCCCGATATGGTGGTCATCCAATGGTGGACCACGTTTTGGGCATTCCCATATGCAGTTCTCACTTCTTACTTAAATAAGAAGGATTACCCAGTTGTGTATCTAATTCATAACGTTATCCCTCATGAACCTCAGATATGGGACCCGTGGCTCGCGAAATTAGCACTTTCTAACGGAAGAGCATTCCTGGTTCAATCACAGAATGAAAACGAAAGATTGTTAGATCTATTACCAGATGCACGAATTAGTGTGAACGAACTTCCTGTGAGCAACATGTTCCTCGATAAAAGCTTATCGAAAGTTGAAGCAAGAAAGTCGTCAGGTTTACCAGATGGAAAATCGATTATGCTTTTTTTTGGAATCGTACGCCCTTATAAAGGGCTAAGATATCTATTGGAAGCACTATCTTTAGTTCAAGATCAAGATGTTGATTTGCTACTTGTTATTGCCGGGGAGTTTTGGGAGGATAAAAAAATCTATTCAAAGATCATCAAACAGCGCCATCTATGCGAAAATGTCATAATTATTGATCATTATATTCCAGATGAAGAAGTTGCTGTTCTCTTCTCTGCAGCTGATTTTTTAGTAGTACCATACACGGCTGGAACCCAGAGCAGTGTCGCTAATATAGCCTTGGGTTACGGGATGCCATTAATTGTGACTGAAATTGTAGCTCAAGGAGTCCACGAAAAAAATAGGAACAAATTGATTGTCGTACCCCCTGGAGATTCGATCGCACTGGCAAAAGCGATTCAAAATCTTGTCCAGAATCAATTCTCAGGGGAAAATTCATTACCGTCTGCATCTGATGATTGGGCAATAACGGTATCTATATTAGAAAAAATTTTAGGCTAAATGTTGAATGGAAATTACTTTCTGATTAAATCATATCCAAAAAGTCCTGATGAAAATGGCTGCTGCGAATCAATAGTCGAGAAGATGTGAGGCTATTGATTACGGGCAACTTTTCATGCGGTAAGATTATTCTTTTACCATTGGATGTAAGTTTACCTGTGTGAACGTACCTTCGGGAATTCCTCAACCAACACAACCGTTATAATACAGGACGATTTGGCTATGCAATGGGAAAGATTGGCTAAAAAGTAGCATATCATATTTTCTGAGCGATACAATTCGTCCCAAATCGTTCAGCAAAATACCAATCTCTTGGAACGTAACGTTTCTGATAAACGGTTTTTATACTTACGAAAATATTTTTTAAGTACGTTTCTTAGAAATTTTTTTGTTCAAGCTTTCGTAGTTTGAATACCTCTTGATTTATTGATTAATATGCGGATTTTATTCTTATTGACTCAAGACCTGGAAAGCCCGTCAGGGCTAGGGCGATACCTGCCATTAGCTAAGGAATTGGGTAAGCTAGGACATACTGTAAACATAGCCGCCTTGCACTCGAATTATGATTCTTTAGATCAAACTCATTTTAAAATTGATGGCGTGCAAGTGGATTATGTCGCACAGATGCATATAAAAAAACTTGGCAATAAAAAGAGCTTCTTCTCAAACTCCGAGTTACTTTCAGTGGCAATACTTGCAACATGGAAACTGAGCCGCAAGGCGTTAGAAACGCAAGCTGATGTCATTCATATAGCCAAACCCCATCCCATGAATAGCATGGCAGGTTTACTAACTCAATTTCTTCAGAACTGTACGCTTTATCTTGATTGTGATGACTATGAGGCTGGATCAGGGAACTTTCAAAACAAGTGGCAGCAAAAAGGGGTGACCTTTTTCGAAAAGCAGGTGCCTAAACGCGTAAAAATGGTAACTACGAATACAATGTTCATGAAGGAAAACTTGATTCAATGGGGAGTTCTACCAGAGCGAATAATTTACTTGCCCAATGGAGTTGACCGGGAGCGGTTCTCCCCTCCTGATCCTGCTGAAGTAGAGATACTCAGGAAAAAACTAGGGCTGGAGAAAAAAAAAGTAGTCGCCTATATCGGCACTTTAAGCTTAGTTAGCCACTCTGTCGATCTGCTTATTGAAGCCTTTTGTATTGTTAAACAAACAGTACCTGAGAGTTTACTACTCCTGGTTGGAGGTGGAGAAGACATAGAAAAGCTGAAAAGACAAGCAAGTGAAATCGGCATAAGTCACGATGTCCATTTCTGTGGTCGCGTACCTCCTGACACCGTACCCCAATATTATGCGCTGGCAGATGTTTCTGTCGACCCTGTCTATGATAATCCTGCAGCGCGTGGCCGGTCACCGCTAAAGCTTTTTGAGAGTTGGGCGTGTGGAGTACCATTTGTAACAGCTGATGTTGGAGATCGGCGCCAATTGATGGACAATCCACAGGCAGGCTTGCTGGCTCACCCTGGAGATCCTGTCTCCTTGGCACAGGATATCATCCAAGTTCTTTCCAGCCCCGACCAGAAAGTAATGCTTGCTCGTCTTGGACTTGAACAAGTACAAAAATATTATTGGGATCAACTAGCACGCATTATGGAAAGTGTATATCTATCGGATAATTAAAACACTTACCAAGGTATCAATCCGCCTAAATTGATATCTAAAATTGTTCATACAACCTAACCCTAATATCTGTATGCAATAGAAAAGATCAAAACCAAATTGGAAGAATACACCTCAACTCAAACAAAAATTACAAGGCACACGATAATTTCCAACATTGCCACATTATTTACAGGTTCGGCAATCGCTCAGGGTTTAACTGCAATTACATTTATATTAACTGCTCGCATTTTAGGTCCAGAGCAGTATGGACAATATACCGCCTCCATGACCCTAGCTATTTTTTGTTCGATAGTCTTTAGCCTGGGTTTAAATTTATGGTTGCTGCAAGAAGGGGGACGCCGTTCATCGCAGATAGGCAACTTAATTGGCAGTGTTCTCTTTATAAAGATATTACTTGGGCTAGTCTATTTAATGTTAATGATCGTGCTGGCCAGTCTGATAAACAATAGTTCACTTCCTGCCAATTTAGTCCGTCTTAGCGCATTGATCGTTTGGCTGCACAATTTGTTTGTAACCTCCTTGACTGCGTTTAAAGCCGTATTACGCAATAAAACCACTGCAGTTCTGGAAACGGCGTTAGCGACTGTAATACTCTTTTTTACCTTAATCTTAATTGCTTCAAACGTTGGAAAAGCTGCAAATTATATGCAGATGCGAGCGATAATCCTGTTTTTTAGTTTTCTTGTTGCTCTATTGTTGGTCAAAGTATTACTGCAATCAAATTCAAGCTGGATTACAGCGAAATTCGTGCTTTCCAAGACACCTCCTTACGCCGCATCTGAATTCCTGGCCTGGATGTATATGCGCGTAGATGTGTTGATAATCGCTATCATGTTAGACGAGTATGCAGTGGGTCTTTATGCTCCTGCAGCAGGGATCATAATCGCTTTGTATCTATTACCATCTGCGATTAATTTTGTATTTATACCTGTATTGAGTAAATTGTTTGCGACAAACATCAGGCAAGGCTGGCTGACTGCTAAACGTCTCATTATTTTATTAGTAATAGTGGGATTCAGTTTATTTATCGCGGTCTTATTTGGGGCGAAATATTTCGTCCTCTTACTAGGGTCATCGTTCGCTGGATCTCAAGTGGTCCTGCAAATACTCAGTATCATACTATTCATTCATTCAATCAGTTTTGGTCTCGCCGCAATCCTAGTTGCAAATAATCAACAAACTCAGCGCTCAATAATCCAAGCAATAACAGTTGCCATTAACATCGGATTAAACCTTATCGTAGTGCGACGGGTAGGTATTTATGGCGTCGCCTATGTTTATGTGATTACAGAAGTAATACTTCTGGTTGGCTATTTATTTCTCGTGTTACGCTTTCGACACAAAACATCAACCAATTTATCGAGTATCAGGAGTGAAATAAGATAAATGGTCAAAAATATTTTGCTCATTAATGTACACTCATCGCGTAACGTTGGTGATGCAGCGCTTACGCAGGTAGCACTTGAACAACTTCAAAGACAATTTCCTGATAGTAATATTACATTGGTGATGAACGACCCTCAAAGCCATCTGGGGCAAGAAAAAACAGTAAATTCATTCTACAACTGGGTATATAAATATAATAAATGGCAGGCTATAAGATTCACTTGGCTTACTATGACTAGTCTAATATCTATATTTTCATATCGTTTATCCGGAAAAACCGTATATACAACATTTTCAGAAGACCTGCATGAAACTCTTGAAGCCTTGATTAATGCAGACTTAGTCGTCGGTACTCCTGGAGGTTATCTCTACAGTTACGACAGGGGCAGGGCGTTAATTTTATTTTCATTTACCATGACTTTGGCATTGTTAGCTGGAAAACCGCTTTACTTACTACCTCAATCTATTGGTCCATTCAAATTTAAACGAGATTACTTTCTTGTCAAATGGCCGCTATCGCGGGCTAGAGCAGTGATGGTTCGGGAATCTAAATCTCTTGAGCTTATTAATAAAATAGGTGTCCCAAAATCACGATGCTATTTATTGCCTGACATGGCTTTTGCTTTTCATGGTGAATCCCAATCCAATGGACAAGAATGGCTACAATCCCAGGGGATCAACCCCAATACTGATCGACCCTTGCTTGGACTTACTGTGATCGATTGGGAAGCTCAATACCAAAGTTTCACCGATCAAAAGAACTTCGAAGAAGCCATCGTAGCTACAATTCGTTACTTTGTAAATCGCTTTGGTGGAAAGGTTCTAATATTTCCACAATGCTTGGGCCCAACAATGAATGAGGACGATCGTTTGCCAGCCCGGCGAATCCTTTCTAAAGTTAATGACATATCAAGCTCGGTGCGCGTCATTGAGACACCTATCTCCCCCGGTTTGTTGAAATCTGTTTATGGGCAAATGGATCTATTCATAGGGACGCGAATGCACTCTAATATCTTTGCCATAAGTCAAGGAGTTCCAGTCCTAGCGATAGGATACTTGCACAAAACACTTGGGATTGCACAAACCGTCGGTATAAAGAACTGGGTTCTTGATATTCAGGAAATCGATGATAAGCAACTAATAAAAAAGCTAAATGACTTATGGGTTGAGAGACATCATGTGCGCGCTCATTTAGAAAAAATTACACCGAAACTAGTTGAACACATTAACCAAACAGGGGTAATACTCGCAGAAGATTACGCTCAAATTAGAAAAGTGGGGGAATATGAGTAAACGTATTCGTGTTGTTCAGATGTTTTACACATTTGATGTTGAAGTTGGTGGAGGCGGTCTCAGTCTTTTCGCGATTGAATTAGGCAGAAGACTTGATCCAGAACTCTTCGATGTCAGCCTTTGTAGTTTGGGATATTATGACTCAAAACTAGGACAAGAACGAATAACGCAACTCAAAGCTGACGGGATCAGAGCATTTGAAGCGACTAAGTGGGATGAAAATAATCCTTACAAAAGTTTTTATAAATCGCTAAATGATTTAAAATCTGAATTTACACGCTATCCGGTTAATATCCTTCACAGTCATTCGGAATATACAGATGTGACAGCCATCCTGCTCAAGCTTCAACGGAAGGCACCCATAATATTGCGAACGGTACATTACGGCTACCATTACGAATGGAATAATAAACCTCTCCGGCGAATGATACTGACAAATTTTTTGTATCCAATATTATTTGATGCCGAGATTGGTATAAACCAACAAAACTCAAACCGGCTTAATCGCCGAAGAATTGCTCGAATCCTACGTCGACGCGCATTGCGCATCCCTAATGCAATCTCGTTTGAAAGATTCGCAAACGTAAAAGTTGACACAAGAGAAAAAAAGCAATCCCTGGGCATTCCTCCTGATTCATTTATTATAGGATCAGTTGGTCGCCTGGCGGATCAAAAAGGATACTGTTATTTAATTGATGCTGCTGCGATCCTACTCAAGGAATATCCACAAGCTTATTTCCTGATCATTGGGGATGGTCCGTTAGCAGATGATCATAAGGAGCAGACCAGACGTCTGGGCATTGATCAACAAGTCGTTTTCACTGGGGGGCGTAAGGATGTGGGAGAATTGCTGGCTTGTATGGATTTATTTGCATCATCATCTCTCTGGGAGGGACTGCCAACCGTACTGCTCGAAGCAATCGCATCGAATGTTCCGATCCTAGCTACTGACATCCCAGGAAGCGATGAATTAATCCAACACGGAATTAACGGGTGGTTAGTTCCTCCGTATAATGCAACGGAATTAGGCGCAGCAATGTTATATTTAATAAAATCTCCCTCACTAAGATCAGAAATGGCTCTTCGAGCAAAGGAAACTTTATCTAAGTATTCAATTGACTTAATCGCAAAACAGTATGAAGCATTATATCAAGAGTTGATATCGCGATATTGAAGTTTAAGGTTGAGTTGGTTCGAGCAATACAAATAAATCTCCAACTTGTAATATATCATCTGGTTGCGCGTTCCAGGTCCGTGGTATACCGGAATCATCAGAGACTATTTCATGGATACTTTCAATATCCCCAACCACAATCACGTATTCAATTGCATCAATATTCTCGAATACAAAAATTCCCATCTCGTCTGTCATTGCCCCAGGGCTAAACGCCAGATCTAATACATAAACCCCTTCGCCATCATCATCTCGAACTACTTCCGCCAAACGAACTATCGTGTTAGGTATAGGTTCGTTCGTTTTATTCGATATTACTCTTCCGATAACTGTTGCCATACCCGTTTCTGGTAAAGAAGGCATGGGTATTACTTCTTGATCAAAAACACTTGCATTGCAAGCGCTGAGGCAAAGCAACAATACTAGAACTTTCATGAGATTTTTATGTTTCATTCCCAACTCCATTATTTATAAACACTCCTGTGTAATACTTCTAAAAAGTCGGACACAAAAGTGACATATAGTAGTGATCAACTCCAAGTTAGCCTTTTGAGATAACCA
>CBFDCK010000031.1:0-27148 GCA_965603285.1 uncultured bacterium | reverse complement strand
GAATTCAGCGAAGATGATGTTCAAGCTCTCGGTGATAACGTGATTGCGATATTAACCACAGTTCGCAGCCTAACTCAACCGGAGATCATGTCTCTCACAAATAACGCACTTGAGGCATTTCAGGATCAAGACTTCAGCGATGAGGATGTCTCAATGTGGGCATTGATGAAAGATCTCTCGGACCCGAAAGTCCGAAAGGGAATGGCCAGATTGATCAACATGGTGAAAGTCCTTGCCGATCAACCCGGTGGGTCAGAGAACTAAATTCAAAATTACAAACAAAGATTTATACAAACAACAATTTATTAAGGAGAAAAACATGTCTACACAAACAGAAATAATTCTAGAAGCAGTGGAATTCGACGATGATGGTTTTATGGTGGATCCCAATGCGTGGACTCCTGAGATTGCAGAAGCGATCGCTGACGACCAGGGAATCCAATTAACAGACCGTCATTGGGTTGTAATTAATTTTGCCCGTCAAGAATTCGAAGAAACTGGTGAACCGCCAACACTTCGCAGGATCACAAAAAGGACTGATGTAAACACTAAAGAAATTTACCAATTGTACCCAGGTGGTCCAGCAAAAAACGCGTCTAGGATTGCAGGTTTGGGCAAACCGACTGGTTGCATATAATCAGAATGATTCAAAAAAGGAGAAAGGAACAATGACAGATAACGACCAAAACGACACTCGTAAATTGAGCATCATATCTTCAAAAGGCTCATTAGATATGGCTTATCCGGGACTCATTCTGGGCAATGCAGCCAGGATGAGCGGAATCGAAGCTCACATGTTCTTCACGTTTTGGGGATTAGACATAATCACAAAGAGCAAGCTGAACAGTCTCAATGTGGCGACTGTGGGGAATCCAAGTATGCATCCCTGGTTTCATATACCCACGTTTTTAGGTGCAATACCGGGTATGTCAGCGGCTGCCACCTGGATGATGCGTCGTGAAATCGACAAGCTTGATTTTCCGCCGATTGGTGAATTTGTAGAAATGATCATTGATGCTGGCGCCCATGTTTACGGCTGCAAAATGTCAATGGATATGATGAAGTTAACCCAGGACGACCTTGTAGATGGTGCTGTGGTATTAGGCGCTATGGAATTCCTGGAGCTGTCTGAAGGCGGTCAGGTTATATTCGTCTGAGAGTTAACTATCCATACCCAAAAAACTGGCGGCATAGAATCCGCCAGTTTTGCTATATCATGAGCAATCCACCACTGACTACCTGGCAATTGACAGATAATAAGACAGATATGGGCAGAATATTTATATAGTTTTCTTCTTTAACATAAAGGGCCACAAGCGCCACAATATATTTAGGAAAACTGCCCATATACTAACAACCAGCAGGATGAATAAATAGTCATCGAAACTATTAAGTCTCGTTACATCAAGCAGGCGTTCGGCGAGTGGAATAGAAGTCAGTATCCAAAAAGCAATTAACAAGAAGAGGACCAAAAAGGTGGGCTTCCAGTCAGCGCTGTAAGCGCTGTATTTCGATCCCCCTGCAAGAAGACGTATAGGCGGTCGTACGAAGACCACCAGCAGCAAACCAGTAACAACTAAGGTATGGGTGACTGCTAGCTGCCCATAAGCAACATCAGCATACAATTCTAAGAAATAGCTATAGACGACCACCCCCGCGGCACTGGTCGTGACGGCTGCCGGCAGTACGAAGTGAAACAGCATCCTGCTAAAATTATCGCTGTGTTTAATTCCTGGCGAAGCCCAAATAGTGAGTGCAATTGATGGTATTGTCAACGTCAGTACAGAGATCACAGAACCCTGGGTTGATTTGTATGGGAAGCCGCTAGAGAAAAAAACGATAGAGACGATCAGCAATGCCAAATAAAAAACTTGGGTCAAATAAAGCTTCAGGATGTCTAACAACCCAGTCAGTATGCGCTGTCCTTTTTCCAGTACTTTATGCAATACAGCAGTTGGATCCTTGAGCAGGACAATGTCAGATTCATTGAGCGCGGCCTGGCTGCTATTCTTCGTTACAATCGCCAGATTCGCCTGCCGTAATACGGGAACATCACTGACCCCATCACCAAGCACCGCAGTGTACTTACCTTGTTGACGCAGTGTTCCCACAATCCGGCTGGATTGTTCGGGTGAGATTTGATCAAAGAAGGTGTTATTCTCAACGGAAAGGGCGAATGGTGCGGGTTCTAGATCTTCTAACTCGGTCCCGGTAATAACCCCCACAGATTCTTCACCCTGTTCCAGCAATCCTGCCTGCAGCAACAAAGCAGAGGATTTATCGGATGCAGCGGTCGAAAAGATTTTTATGCCCACACCGTTAGTGACGAAATCATGGATACCCTTCACCACCTCCGGGCGTACCTGTTCACTGAACAAGATCCGGCAAAGGGGAATTAGATTTGAATCCAGTTGAGGGACGAAATCATCGTCATAGAGGGGGAACAGTTTTGGATGATAAGCAAATAAGAATGAAGTTCGTTCGAAGTTTTCTCCTTCAGTCCGGTTGGATTCTTCATCCTGGCTCTGCTTCTCTTTAGTTAAAACCCGACTCAATCGCCCCCATGTACGTTTAAATAAACCGGGCTTGGAAGCACTTTCCTCTAAGACACTGGTCTCATCATGCTGTTCCGGGTCCTTTTCTGAAGGTTCAGCAATAAATGACCCTTCATTCTCTGGCTTAACATCCTTCTCTGGGGTTGATTTCGGTGATCGTTTAAATATTCCCCCAACACTTCCACTCAGTCTGCCCCAAACAGACTGTTCCGGATCGCCAGACGTGGATTTTCTTTCTTCCGATTTATCCGTGGATAGATACGGCTCCAAGATTTCAGGAACTCCCAATACATAGACGCCGCGCAGGTCATCATCATTAAAGGCTAATGCGCTCCAGCCATAGACAGATAAGAAGGGTGATTCCTCGTCAACCATGCGATCGGTGCCTTCAAAAACATTCGCTATAGCCGAGATCGCCAGGTTTTGGGTCGCTGTATTATGAGCAAAGTCGCCGAGAATCTGGCGGATGCGTGTTTCAGCCAGTGTGTCCTTCTCATTCCTCATTTTTACCGGTTCCATCTCCACGGAAGTCGCACCCACCTTGGCAAAGCACATTTCGTTGACCTGTGCCAGCGACTCAACAGACCGCGCTCGGGGAACTAGAGCACCAATTCTGGCGATATCTGCTGTTCCTGCTGTGTACGTTAAGAAGATCATGAAGAATAAGCCTGCAGGCGCGATACTGAAGATCACAGAAACTGCGCTCATAAATGCATCTTCAGGTATGCCCAAATCCAACCGGAAATAAATAGTCAACATCATCAACGTAAATATTCCAACTACAACCAGTAAGACTTTCAGAATTCGATCGATTATCTTTTCCAGAGGTGTCAAACCCTCTTTTGTCTGGGGAATTTCTTTAAGGAGTGAGATGATTAATCGATCCGCGCCTACCTGCTCCACTTCGCAGACAGCGTGACCTGAAAGGCATAATCCACCCGCTAAAACCCAATCACCTGAGTGCTTTACCTCGCGAGTTTTTCCTCCTTTTAGAAAAGATTCGTCGACGATAATTGTTCCATCAGCGAGGATCTTTCCATCCACAAAAATCTGATCTCCAGGACCGAGGACATTAGCATCACCCGGGACGATTTCGCCAGGATCAATACTGTGTACACGACCATCCCGGATCACGGTAGATTTAACCCGTCTCGCTTCAAGGATATCTCTCAGCCGCCTGCGGGCGATTAGCTCTTGGGCAATGTTAACGCTGATATTCAAAATCATCACGCCCAAGCTGATTAACGCATCCAGAGGTCGACCTAAAAGAAGTTGAACAAATGCAATTCCAACCAGACTGAGATTGAATATTGAAAGGGTGTTATCACGCCACATATCTTGCCGGGTGCGGCTTGGATTGAGGCTTATTTGATTGTTTGTACCTTCCTGCCTGCGAGCAGCTGCTTCTTGCTCGGATAAACCCTTAATTTCTGTGGGCAGCGTTGGTATAAATAGTTGATCTGCCTGTACTTTCTTCTGCGCCCTCTGCCTCCGCCGCCGAAGGTGCAAAACGAGTCCAACGAAGGTAATGACGGTTAGAATTCCAGTAAAGATAAGAAATAACAGGCGGTCGTTCCGATTTTCTCTTAAATTCTGTTGCGGTTCCATAATGATAGATTATAAATTAATTAAGTGAGCACCAATAGAATTCCGGCTATTCCCAACAAACTCACGATAATTCGTTCAAAGGTCTGCTTGCTCACTCGATCACCCATCCACCTGCCAGTCAAAACACCTAGTGGGATCAGGGGCAAAATCCAGACGAGTTGAGCCAACTTCTGAAAGTCAAATAATTGGGCATACCAGTAATAGGGCACCTTGATCCAGTTGAGGAGCATGAAGAATAAAGCTGAGGTGGCGATGAAGATAGACGGAGATACATCTTGCAGAAGAAGGTATATGCTGACTGGTGGTCCACCAGTGTGGGCCAGCGCGGACGAGAACCCCGTGACCGACCCTGCCAAAAGACCATGCCAACTGCGCCCTTCATATTTCAAGGCAGCGTGGATGCGGTTTTCTAACAGCTTAAAAGCCGTAAACGCGAGCACAATTATTCCCAGGAATGTACGCAGGGCTCCTGTAGGAGCGTTTGTGATGAAAAACGTCCCGATTGTTACACCCACAACTGCCCCGGGGATTAGCAGCATAACTAGCCGTCGGTCCCAACGCTTCCAGTGCAGGGCTACTGCAAAAATGTCGGCAAACATCAGAAGGGGCAGCACCAAACCTATCACTTCGCGTGCGGGCATCACGAGCGCCATCATCGGAACTGCCAACGCTCCCAGCATACCACCCAATCCGCCTTTAGAAAGACCTATCAGGAACGCCACGACTGCAGCCATTAAGATAAAGATTGTCTGGTCGGCTGCCATATTTCAGAGATCAAGCGCGTTTGAGAGGTCTAGACTGTTCAAACAATCCCCGGTTGGGATGCCATTATCATCCCATCCCATGATGTTGTAATATTCATCTAGCATCGGAGTGAGTTCAACAACGTGCCCATCAGCGGGTCCACCTTTAAGCGGTTGTTCTAAATTACGGGCTGGGAGGGTATCGTGCTGGCGTGCAAAGCCTGCACCCACATTGAAAACACGCGCAAGAGTAGAAATGCGCTCACCAACCAACTCCAGGTCAGCGACGGTGGGATAATCAAACCCGGTCGCGGCAGTGACAAGCTGCCACAATTCTTTGAGTTTCATCCCATAGCCAGGGAAGCAGCACAAGCAGGCGCTGTCCCAGACCGCCTTGCCAGCCTGGTGATCACGAAATAGCTGGGCTTTCCCGCCGGTAGAAAGCGGATCTGCTGAACCGCTGAACAATTCACCCAGCGGTGCCCCCCTCAGATGACAAGCTCCCCGTTCTGATACGGCGTACGCCAGGGCGGTGCCCTTAGCTGCATTTGGATGATAGGCAGGCATTTCGAGCCCCTTGACATGCATGGCAAATGACTGGGCTTCGGGATACAGTTCGGCGATAGCAGCCACACCTTGAGCCAACCAACGCCCGCATCCTTCGACTTTTGCCATTTTTTCAACCAGTGCTAATGCCGCGCTGGGATCACCGAAGCGCGGTTCGATACCATCGAGATCAGCAGCGCTGACAATCCCACGCTCAAAAAGCTCCATCACAAACCCTACAACGCCACCCGCGCTGATCGTATCCAGACCATACTCATCACACAACCAGTTTAAACGGATGACCGTCTGTCGCTCGCCGATGGCGCAGTTTGGTCCGAATGCAAAGATGGTCTCGTATTCCGGACCTTCTATGAATTTTCCATCTTCCAACGGGCGGGTATATTTACCGCATGCGATGGGGCAACCGAAGCAAGCGTAATCTTTCACCCAATGATTCTCGGCGAATGCTGAACCAGACAGTGAAGCAGCGTATTCGAATTGACCACTCTGGAAATTACGGGTGGGAAGTGCGCCCATCACATTGATGATATCCAATATATTGGCTGTGCCCTCGCGGTTGAGCAGTGTTGTTTCACTAGACATGCGAACTGCACGGAACGCAAGTTGCAAAGCGCGCTGGTACTCAACCGGATCATTGACACGCACATACCCAGTTCCACGAGCGACAATCGCTTTGAGGTTCTTTGACCCCATTACAGCGCCCACCCCACCGCGTGCAAGAGCACGGGTGTCGTTGAATATACCTGCTATATTGCGCTGCTTTTCGCCTGGCGGTCCTATGACGAGCGACTGCCAGTGGAGACCGAATTCCTCCTTCAGAGTCTCAGTTGTCTCTGTGACGTTTAAACCCAGCAGATGAGCGGCATCCCGGAGTTCTACCCGATCGTTATCAATCACTAATAGCACTGGCATGTTCGCCTTACCGGATAATACAAGGGCGTCGTAACCGGCATACTTAAGGGTACTCCCCCAATAACCGCCGCAGTACGAATCGCAGTATGTGCCTGTGGCTGGGCTGCGAGTCGTGCATCCAAAACGACCTGCTGTTGGCGCGCTGGTGCCGGTCAGAGGACCGTTGTGGAAGATAATGCGGTTGTCGGGTGAAAGTGGTTCAACGCCGGGGGATTGCTCTTTGACCAACAGCCAGGCGCCCAATCCTTTACCACCCAAAATTAGAGGCATGGCATCACCTGGAAGCGGGGATATTTCAAACTTCCTGCTTGTTAAATCCACACGTAGAATCTGATCGCAATATGATCGTTCCTTAAAGCTCATCATGTCAATTCCACCCGCTCAGCTATGAAGATCGCACCGGTCGGACAAACACGGGCACACTCCGGTTCGCCAGCGCACAAATCACATACTATCGGATACCAATCCAAATACTTTCCAGAAGATGTGTGAATACCGCTGACATTGTGAAATATCACGCCGGTTGGACACACATCCACGCAGTCTCTGCAGGCGGTGCAATTATCGACCAACAGTTCCACAGCCCCTGTCTGCGGATGCCAACGCAGCGCATCAGTAGGGCAGATATCAAGGCACTTCCTGCATAGCGTGCAGAACATCACTTTATGTCCACCGGATTGCGATGCGGGGATGATAGATAGTCTGGCGAGGTGTGTGCCGTATGAACCCGTGTTATGACTGGCTACGCATGCGGTAACACACAGATCGCAGCCAGTGCATTTAGCGGGATAGGTTTTCAACCTCAAAAAATCCCACTCCTCTATACGCAACGCACGATCGACTGACAAACCGTTATGAGCGATACTACAAAGCTGCTCGACCAAACGCCCCGGGTTGGGCGACTTTGTGACATTGCGTCCCATCAGGCAACCGCTGCCGCCGGCTTCCAACCCCTCGCTAAAGAGCTCTAAGGCATCCCTTTCATACTCAGAACGGGCACCTCCCAACACCAGCACCGGTACATCCGCCATTTCCACCAACCACCTGAAAGATTTCACATCACCTGTATAGGGAATTTTCAATGCATCTGCGCCAAGCTCAACACACATACGGGCGCCAAGGGTCAAGATTTCAACAATGTTGGTGCCAGTTACCTGCCCGCCATAAGCAAGCGGCTCCATGATGCACGGCAAACCGACCTGACGACATTCGGCTGCGAAGCGTGCACAGATATCGATACCGGCAGCTTCGATGTTGTCGTTGTAACCTAAGAAAAGATAAATGGTTATTGCAGTTGCACCTAACTCCAAAGCCTGTGCAGCTGTGATGACCTTCTGGTGGACTAGCAGGCGTTGAGGAACAGCGTTGGTCACGTTCGAGGTGCCTAAACGGGGCATGTTCATCCAATCTGCTCGCACAATCATCGCCGGTCCATCACGATCTTGAAATTGAGGAGCGAGGCGCACTGCCTGACCTGGGCTGAGCAAAATGCCATCCACTCCACCCTGAATAACCTGATCAAGGATTGTGCGAAATTTAACCACATTTGGAGTCACGTCACTCATGTAACCGTGATCAGCAGCCACACAAACGGCGCGCCCGTCCCCACGCCGGTTGAACAATCTGTCCATTCTGGACTGTAGTCCTGATCCCATCACAGGCTCTCCTGTGATCCTTCTTTGACGGCAAATGATGGGTGGATTTGGGAGCTGAGGGAATCAATCCTCTCGGCTACATCTGGATGTGCGAACACTTTTTCGTCAAGCCACAATCCTGCAGCACCCAATTGAAGCGCCTCACCTATTTCATTTTTCACATTTTCTAATGACCTTGGTTTTACCCAGACAGGCATTCCCGCAGTCATTTTGATTATTATTTTAAAGGATTCAACCCCAGGCCAGGGAATTGCGATACCGTCAGCGCCTCCTTCGAGTCCATAAGACGCACCCAGCTCAACCGCCTTACTTTGAAGGACAACCCGGTCACCGGTAGGCTGCACATCAATAATAAGCGGCAGCCCTATCTGACTTCCCTCAATCGCAAGCTGGACCGTCCTTTTTAAGCATCCGGCCTCAATTTGCTCTTCATGTCCCAGCAGGAAATAGAGGACGAGGGCACTGGCGCCGAGTTCGAACGCTTGGGAGGTGTTCATGAGGCTGATATGTTCGATCTTTTCAGGAGGAAGGACAAATTCTGGCCCACGCAAGGCATTTGTCCAGTCTGCTCTCACAAGAAGGGCAGCGTCTTGATGCGTTCGTCCTGATAGGACCTTTGCCTGTCCAGGGCTTGTGACAATCCCGTCAATAAGATGTAGAAAGGGTTTCACAGCTTGTTTGAAACTCTCGAGCCCCGGAAGCGGTCCAAGCGACAGACATGCACTGGTGTCCACGATCAGGCTGCGCTGATCGGCTGGATTGAAGAACTCTTTTTTTCGGTAAGTCTTGCTATCCATAAGGGCTCCAATTTCTACCTACAACCGGCAAATTACGTGTTATCTTAAATAAGGTATCGTCAGCGACCATAATTTAATAATTTACCAGAATTCTCTATTCACCCACCAAACTGGTAAAGATCAGCCAGTCTAACTCCTCATAGTCGCGAGTCGAGATCAGTATTTCCATTTTCTGACGGTCCAACGATCGGACGACTTCCACCAAACGGAGGAAGGTTCGTAAGCTATTTCGTAGGTGCTTTGTGGCAACCTCTGCCGGCTGTGTTCGGAGGGCTTTCACATCGAGACCGATCATTCCATTTAGATAAAATTTGTTTTCATCCAGCACCCTGACCTGGTTGAAAGCCCTGCGGATATCTACTGAACCGAAAGATCTATCCTGGTCAAATTTTAGTCCGTTTTGATCATTCAGGTGGACGCTCCACAACTTTCCAAGAGCTAGCGAGAATGCCATCTCATCGGATGGATCTAACCCAGCCAGAATCGCATGAGCAGATTCTACCAAGCATCCAACACGTTCAGGTTGGTCTGATTTATAGCCCAGAGCAAGTGCGTGTCCAATGGTTGGAATGTATGCCAGATCCATAGGTTCATTGGGCTTAGGTTCAATGGCTATGCGCAGATCGTTGTCGTATTCCAACAGGCCATTTATAGCTTCCAACAGGAGGTTCGTGGCGCGCACAGCATCCTTGGACTCCCTCAAATACGTGCCCTCTCGAGCCAGCCAGAGCACCATCAAGTCAGTGTTCATCTCACGTCCAATATCCACAGCCTTCTTCGAGCGCTCTATGGCATAGCGGCGCGCCTGGGGATCATTGGCTGAAAAACCACCATCGATAGTCATCGGATGCTCCCACAAACGAGGAGCGACAAACTCTGCTACCAATCCCTGGTCTTCAAGCTTCTGCCGCATTTCCCGGGCTTGTGTGCGAATCTCAACGGCTGAGAGGTCGTCGAGATTAGGCACCGCGTCGTCGTCGTGAAACTGGATAGCATCAAACCCCATCTCCTTAAGTATTTCAAGTTTTTTCTCAAAATGAACAGTGGCGCGTACAACCGGACCAAATGGATCAGCCCCTTCGTGGATATTCCACGGACCAAATGAGAAACGATAATCGAATTTTTTCATAATCATCACCTTAAATTGACTTGCAAGGAGTGACCTCCATGAACTGCATTGTAGCTGGCAGCGTATTAACACACCCTGTCGCACCAACCCCTGTCACACAAAGAGCGCCAACAGCATTGGCAAACCTGGCTGTTTCTGCGAGGGACCAACCTTTCCAAACCCCGGCTATAAACCCAGCCGCGAACGCATCTCCTGCTCCGGTAGCATCTACAGTATCAACCTGGAATGCTGGCAGGCGTACGGCATTTCCCGTATCCCCAATGACCAGGCAACCGTCAGCACCCATCTTCAGCGCCACCGTTCCAACGCCTTTGCCCAGCAAAGCCCGAGCGACATCCTCGGGTGGTTCCAAGCCAGTTAGGGCTTGTGCTTCGGGCAAGCTGGGAACGAAATAATCAATCTGCGGGAGGCATGGCGCCATAAGATCTATCCAACGACCGGTATCATCCCAAACTGTATCCAGGAAGGTTGTTACTCCCGCTGCCCGGGCTTCAGCGAGTAGATCCGCTGTCGGTTGACCGTCGATTCCCGGCATCACAAGCGAGCCTGCAATATGAAGGATGGACGCTGTTGTGATCATCTCAACGTCTACGTCACCAAGATTCAGAGTAGCGTTAGCACCAATATAATGCACAAAGCGCCGCTCACCATCCGGCTCCACCATGACCATTGTGGCTGAGGTTCCAACTTGATCGTCACATTTTACACCGCTGATTCCAATACCGCGTTCTGAAATGGCATTTATTAGAAAATCTCCAAATGGATCTTTGCCTACCTTTCCAATCACTTCAACAGGAAGACCAAGTCGTGCTAATGCAGTAGCCGAATTGATGGCACAGCCACCTGTGTGAAGGCTCATCTCATCTACTAGGACCAGTCTACCTGGCTCCGGAATAGTGTGCAAAGGTCGTCCAATGATATCAGCGACCATAATTCCCAAACAAATGATTGGCTTTTTTTTCGTCATATGATCACTTGCTGTAATCGTCGAAGAAATTTTTTACTGGAAAAAGTCATCTCAAAAAAAAGACAACTATCTTCATTCATTGCTATCAATCCTGATTTTACGGAACGAATTCCGCCTCGCAAGTACTTGACTTCTAATATTTTATGTCTACCTGCTTCCTGCTGTCTGCAGAATTGGCAATCGCGTCACATACGACGGCAGCGCGATAACCATCCTTAAAGGTCGCACCATGCGGAGCTACTTCTTTGTCGTTTACGATGCAATCTAACAGATGTGTGATTTCATGAACAAAGGTATGCTCCCATCCTATGATATGACCATGCGGCCACCAGTTCTTCCACCAGGGATGGTAACCTTCGGTTATCAAGACATCGTGGAAACCTTGAGTTTCTTTAGGTTCTTCACCTACCCAGAATACCTGCAACTCGTTCATGCGCTCTAGATTGAAGACAATGCTGCCTTTCTCTGCATTGATTTCAAAGCGGTTGTAGTTCTTACGACCGCCTGCGATGCGTGTTGATTCTAACGTGCCAAGCGCGCCGTTTTCAAATTCGAGTGCAGCGACGAAGGCGTCATCGACATCCACCTTGCCTATGCCGCTGCCATCCGGCAGGGGGCGTTCATCAATAAAGGTCTTGGTATATGCTGAAACGCTCTTAACCCCACCCACAAGGTAATGCGCCAAATCAATGATGTGTGCTCCAAGGTCGCCAATTGCGCCGCTGCCTGCTTTATTCTTGTCTAAGCGCCAGTTCTTGGGAGTTCCGTATTGTGGCATGACCCAATCCTGAAGATAAACTGCCCGGAAGTGGTAAATCTTCCCTAGTTTTCCACTGTCGATCAGGTTGCGGATTTGTCTGATTGCGGGGACAAAACGGTAGTTAAACGCCACCATATGCTTAATTCTCGCCTTTTGAACCGCATCCAGCATCCTTTTGGCCTCTTTGGTATTACGTGCAAGTGGTTTTTCGCAAAGAATGTGCATACCTATCTCAGCAGCCATAATACAAGGATCAGCGTGTGAATCGTTAGGACCACCATTGTCGAAGAGCTGGATTTCATCGTTTTCAAGCATCTTTTGCCAATACGTGTAATAGTCCTCATAACCATAGCGTAGAGCAGCCTCAGTTACAGCTTTCTCGTTTCGCCCGCAAAGCGCAACAAGTTTGGGGATCATCGGTGGGGGATACATCATATATGGTATTTTCTTATAAGCGTTTGTATGCGCTTTTCCCATAAAGGCATAACCCAGCATACCGACGCCAATTTCTGGAGCTTCGCATTTAGTTTTCGTCCTGGCCATTGATGTAAAATCAGTTTCCTCGCTCATTTATTTCATTCTCCATTTGATTTATTTGCTTGAAAATGCTGCGTCAAAGGCAACCTGAGATGGAGTGAAATCTTGCTTGCGTATCATCTCCAGCAAGAACATCCGGGCTGGATGCTAAGGAGCGCCATAGGCAGACACACGTGCAATGTTATTCATCTTGGGAGTGAATGACTCAATCACCAGAGGATCATTGTAGTTAATGTTTCTAAGCGCTTGTGCAATCTAGTCCCAAGTGACGTGACTCGTACCCATTGTACCGCGATCGTTTTCGTTGAAGCGGTTTTGTGCATCAGGTAACACAAATGAAAATCATGGTTATTCGAGTGCTTGCGGATTCTGATACCAAAGCGGCATACCTCAAGAAAATATCCTCGAAACGGATGCGTCTGACCCCACAATGGATGGTAAATATACAGGTAAAAACATCGTTACAAATTCATATTCGCTGGCGTCCCAGCTTGAAGCATTCGATATCGTGGTTGACGTGACCCAATCTCCAGCAGTTGGAGCTGAAACGGCTTACATCTGCATTCAAAACGGCAAGGATATCGTTATGGTGAACATCGAAGCAGACGTCACTGTTGGACGTATCCTGAAAAAACATGCCAATCAAACGGGGGTGTTATATTCGGGCGCCTCCGGAGACGAACCTTGATGCTTAATGGCGCTTTATGAATTCATCAAAAACCTGGGCTATGAGGTTATAATGATCGGTAAGGGGAAGAATACCCTCCCCTAAATCCAACAGCAACACCAGATGATATCGCCCAATCAGCCAGACTTGTCGATAAGGATCCATTCACAATCGCATCCTATATGGATGGAACAAAAACTATGTCCGAAATGACCTGCGCCGCAAATGCTTCCGGATGTACCCCGATGCAGCGCGGTTTACCCAGTCCTGAGGTAGACTTGGAGACCGTATCAGAAATCTTCGCGGTGAAAGGAGATGGAGGCTTCACCGAATTTCCCGGTGCGGTGGACTTTGTCCAGGGAAGCACGATGGCGGGCGGCGTATTCGTCACAGTTCGAGTTGATGATGAGCGCATCCATGAAGATTCGCAGTACTTGGAGTTAGGGAAAGAAAAGTATTTAACATTCTTGCGTACGTATCATTTATGGTCTCTGGAAGCGCCGATCTCCATAACCCGGGCTCATCTATACCAGCAAGCCACACTGGTACCGCTGGACCGTCCAGGAGCGGATTCTATGACAGAAACAAAACGTGATTTGCACATTGGAGAACACCTGGATGATATTGGCGGTTTTACATTTCACGGCATTATTGAGCGCACCGATATCAAATGTGAACTGGATGCATTACCAGTTGGATTAACCCCCAATGCGAAGATCAACCGATCAATAAAAGCTGGTGAAATCACTACTTGGGACGATGTCCTTTTGGACGAGGATCAAATTGTCGTTAAGCTCCGCCGTTAATAAGATAAACTTTTACATGAGTCTTATACCAATATTACCTGACTATCTTAGAGATCAATAAAGGAGGTTTACCATGCGAATTGGTGTATATTCTGTTCTTTACCAGAACCTGCCCTTTGAAGAAGCACTGGATATAATTGCCGAATCGGGTGCAACAGCGGTTGAAATCGGTAGTGGTGGTTATCCGGGGAGTCACCACTGTCCGGTGGACGATCTGCTGGAAAGCCAAAATAAACGTCATGATTATCGGAAAGCGGTTGAATCACGTGACTTGATCATCAGCGCCTTGAGCTGTCATTATGAGCCCCTGCACCCCGATAAAAAGCTGGCTCATGATTCTGATCTGATATTCCGTAAGTCAGTACGTTTGGCGGAAATGCTGGGCGTACCGGTGGTGAACGTGCTCTCCAGCCTGCCGGCTGGTTCGGATAGTGACACAAAACCGAATTGGGTAACCTGCCCATGGCCGCCCCATTTTCTGGAAATCTTGGACTACCAGTGGAATCAAGTTGGGATTCCTTACTGGAGAGAGGCAGCCAAATTTGCAGCAGCGCATGATGTAAAAATCGGCGTTGAGATGCATCCCGGCATGCTTATTTACAACGTGGAAACGCTGCTACGCATGCGGGAAACCGCCGGACCGGCTTTGGGTTGCAATTTTGACCCCAGCCACCTCTTCTGGAACGGCGTAGACCCGGTGCTGGCTATCCGCAATTTAGGTGACGCTATCGTCCATGTGCATGGTAAAGATAGCTACGTCGATCCGTACAATACCGCAGTCAACGGGTGCAACGACCATAAACCATACAGCCAGATTCCAGACCGCTCTTGGACTTTCCGCTCCATCGGCTACGGTCACGATACTAAATTCTGGAAGGATTTTGTTAGTGCGTTGAGGTTAATTGGATACGATTATGTTATCTCTATTGAACATGAAGACGCCATGATGTCAATAGACGAAGGTCTTGCCAAAGGAATTGCCGTCTTGAAAGAAGCCGTCACATTCGAAAAACCGGGTGAATTATTTTGGGCCTGAAAGTCTCTTATGACAAATATGCCCAACTCGATTATATGTTTTGACCTAGATGGAACCCTGTTCGACTCTCAAGGCAGGATACACCCGCGTGATATTACAATCCTGACTAGTGAATCTGAGATCAATTTCATTATTGCTACCGGTCGGTCACTCCAGAGCGTGCGTGCCATGTTTACAAAAAACGGTCTTTTTGCAGACATCCTTATCCCCTTCCCTCTAGTATTACAAAACGGCTCAGTGATTTACAAGCATAACGAAAAACTGGCTGGTTATTTTCCTTTTGCCTCTGATACGCAGCACAAATTGATCGATATCATCCAAAATTTTCCCCAGATCTCATTTTACTTGTTTGATGTTAAAGAAACTCACCTGCTGTGGCCTACAGCCTTTGGTTTAGACTCTGCAGAGCGATTTGGGATGCAGTCCAGACCATATAAAAACGATGATAGCAATTGCATTTTCAGTAAGATAATGTGTGTTTCTGAAGATAATGCCCTGTTGCAAAAACTCGCTCAAATCATCCAGGACCTCGAGATAGAAATCTCGTTCAGTATGGAAACGCTTCTCGAGATCACTCCGCAAGGCATAGACAAAGGCAGCGGTTTGGGGCAACTCCTGTCTCTGCTGAATAAAACAAATGGAACTTTATTCGTCGCCGGAGATGGGGAAAATGACCTACCTCTTTTCGACACGGCTCAATATTCATTTGCTCCAGCAACCAGCCCAGAACCCGTACGCGTATACGCAGATGATATTATAGATACTGGTAAAAGCGGGTTACTGACCCATATGTTGGAAAAAGCTAGATATTTGTGATTTAAGTCATTTAAAGAAACGGTACTACACGTCTATGCGCAAAACATCCGATTTCCATCCCAAAATATATGACCAATTAATCGTAACGCGGGCTTATTTTAATCCAACATCTGCGATCGAATTAACAATCCAAGTCGGGCGATACGGGTAACGCTCTACGTCCTTACGATTTGTCACCCCGGTTAGTACCAGAATCGTATCCAATCCACTTTCTACGCCCGCAATGATGTCTGTATCCATACGGTCGCCCACCATCACGGTGTCTTCTGAGTGAACGTTTAGGAAATTGAGCGCCGCCCGCATCATAAACGGGTTAGGTTTTCCAACGAAGAATGGAGTTTTTGAGGTAGCTTTCTCGATTAATGAAGCCATGGCTCCACAACCCGGTACCGTTCCTTTTTCACTTGGACCTGAGACATCAGGATTGGTTGCGATAAAGCGCGCCCCGCCTTCAATTAACCGAATAGCTTTAGTGATTGCTTCATAATTATATGCTTCTGTCTCACCAAGGACTACATAATCAGGATCAATATCCGTGATTATGTAACCAACATCGTGAATAGCTTGAGTTAACCCAGTCTCGCCGATGACGTAGGCTGTCCCTTCCGGTCGCTGGCGTTGCATGAAACGAGCAGTTGCAATAGCAGATGTGAATATACGCTCAACCGGGATCTCCATCCCAATCGAATTTAATCTATGCGCAAGATCGCGGGGCGTATAGATCGAGTTGTTGGTTAGAACCAGGTACTCTTTGTCCAATTTCTGCAGTCGCGAGATAAATTTTTCTGCGCCAGGAATTATTTTGACACCCTTTATAAGGACGCCGTCCATGTCTGTGATAATATTCTTAGTAATTTGCATAATTCTCCTAAAATCTATAAGCAGGCATTGTTATAAGTATTACCCACCCCGTTTATTCTACACTCTGTGTAACAATTATACTGTTAACAATCTGTAAAATCTTCATGAATTCCGTATACACTTTGTTTGGTCACTATACCAAGTATGTCTGGAATTTGGGGCGATTTCTGGGTCTAATCCCCACAAATTCTATAGATGTTAATGCGGAGATATGGATTAATTTTCATTGTTCGATCATATCCTGATAAAAACCGGTCAGTTTCTGGGCTAGACTTTCGCTGAACTTAGGCTCTGCCATGATCGTTCCAGGAGCCAACCCAAGCTCTACAGCAACTTTATCCGCCACTTCTCCCACCACGTGCGAGGGTTAGACGATGCGAGACAGCTTTTCCTTATCGACTCACATCAATTCAGACAATTCGTCCGACCTGCGACCTTCTGCGCATCGCCGAATCCTGAAAAATGGATGAAAGTGTAATCCATAAAAGCATTTTCATCTTTTAAGATTACCATTTTGCCCGCTACGTAGTCGGCAGGCATTCCAAATTTGGCAATATGTTTATATGCTTCCGGCTTCTCCTCCTTCCACCTTAATATCTTTGGACCGTGATCGCCAGTCGGCGGACAGCCGGTAAGGAAGTTTACCAAGTCGCGGTGATTTTTGTCAAAGTACTTAATATACAGTTGGCAGCCCATATCCAGCCACGAATCGAAGCGTGTCACAGAGTTGAAATCCTCATCCTCGATGCTGATACCTGCCATCTTGCTGTCAAAAGCTATCTCGGTAACTTTTCCAATCTCTACACCGTAGTCCTGGATACAACTTTTTACTGCTTGGGCATCAGTTTGGTGGAAGTCATCGCTCTCTGGTTTCATAACACCCGGCTTGAGATAAAAAAAAATCGGGATTTGAACTGCAGCATCCGCAACTAAATTGCCATCCAACATGTAAAGGGTAGCTTTAGTGCTTCTGGTAACTAAATCAACACCTAATCATTGTTAGGGACCAAAGTCCCATTTAAGTTTCGCTTAAGTCAAGCAATAGTCTCCCGTAAGGACAAAAACCATATCTGTGTGCTAATCTTATTACGAAATTTAGAACTCAGCCATTCATCTGGGAAGCCACGAGTCTTGACATCGCACCAAATAAGTTAGTTCTTGTGGCTTACCCACCAAAATTACAAGGAGAAAAAATGGACATTACATCAGTTCGAGAATTAAATATGCACGTAAAAGAAGAAGCAATATTCCTGCAAGACCTGCTGTCTGAGATTAATAAAGTGATGGTAGGGCAGGAAGCGCTTGTAGAGCGGGTGTTGATCGGGCTGTTAGCAGACGGTCATATCCTGCTCGAAGGTGTTCCAGGATTGGCTAAGACCCTGCTAATTAAAACAGTATCTGAGGCAATCCAGGCTGACTTTTCGCGCCTTCAATTCACACCCGACCTGCTGCCCGCTGACCTGGTCGGCACACAGATTTATAACCCCCGTACGACCGAATTCAGCGTCCACAGAGGACCAATCTTTGCCAATCTGATTTTGGCAGATGAAATCAACCGTGCCCCGGCCAAGGTTCAGAGTGCATTACTGGAATCCATGCAGGAGCGCCAAGTTACCATCGGTGAAACCACTTATAAGATGGATGATTTGTTCCTAGTTATGGCGACACAGAACCCAATTGAGCAAGAAGGTACTTACCCGCTTCCCGAGGCCCAGGTAGACCGGTTTATGTTGAAGGTTAAAGTGGACTATCCCTCCCGCAATGAAGAGCGTCTCATTATCGATCGGATGACCGGCACAACACTACCAGTGGTGCGCCCGGTAATTTCTCCCGCTGATATCCTTCATGCTCGTGAGACTGTTCGCCAGATTTATGTAGATGACAAGATTAAAGAATACGTTCTCGATCTGGTTCTAGCTACCCGTCACCCCGGAAATAATGGTTTGGGTGACTTGAACAACCTGATCAATTACGGGGCTTCCCCACGGGCGAGCATTTACCTGGTCTCTGCCGCACGTGCGCATGCCTTTTTAAAGGGTCGTGGATTTGTAACACCTGAAGATATCAAACAAATCGCTCCCGATGTGCTCCGTCACCGTGTAATCGTCACATACGAAGCCGAGGCTGAGAATATCTCCACTGATCACATTGTCAGACGAATCTTAGACCACACGGATGTTCCTTAAACCTTCATCTATGTGAACTTCCGATAATTATCGCGAAGAATCTATTTAACGACTCGTTAGGAAAAAATATGTTAACACCAGAATTGGTAAAAAAAATTCGCCACATCGAAATCCGGACGAAAAGGTTGGTCAACGACAGCTACGCTGGCGATTACCATTCCATCTTCAAGGGGCGCGGGATGGAGTTCGACGAAGTCCGACCATACCAGATTGGCGACGAAATCCGCACAGTTGATTGGAACGTCACCGCACGCACTGGCGAGCTGTTCGTCAAACGCTACGTCGAAGAGCGCGAACTGACCGTAATGCTGTTGGTGGATGCCAGCGGTTCAGAGGATTTTGGTTCGGTAAACCGTTTCAAACGCGAGCTGGCTGCTGAATTGACTGCCGTACTCTCGTTTGCGGCGACAACTAATAATGACAAAGTTGGATTGCTGATCTTCACCGACCAGATCGAGTTATTCATCCCACCGCGCAAGGGTCGCCGGCATGTGCTGCGCCTGATCCGCGAACTGCTTGCGTACACACCTAAGAGCCGCGGCACAGACATCAAAATGGCACTGGATACGGTAAATCAGATCCTCAAACGGAGAAGTATTATCTTCCTGGTATCGGATTTCATCGCATCCCCGGAAAGTTATCGCCGCCAGTTGTCAATTACTAACAAGCGCCACGATGTGATCGGAATTGACCTTCACGACCCGCTTGAGATGAATATTGGGAACGTGGGTTTGCTAGCATTGGAAGATCCCGAAACA
The DNA here is from genome assembly GCA_965603285.1 of uncultured bacterium. GTDB lineage: Bacteria > Chloroflexota > Anaerolineae > Anaerolineales > UBA4823 > JAUWPO01. Next base: position 7,788 of record CBFDCK010000031.1, on the reverse strand, counting down.
GACGAAATTATCTGGGTGGATACGGGGAATAAATCCTGGCAAACAGCGTACAGCGGACGAATTAATCAGCTAGAAACGCAAAAGACCCAGGTTTTCAATCAAGCAGGTGTGGATCGAATTCAAATCTGGACAGATCAAGAATACACCGCACCGTTGACTGCTTTCTTTCACAATCGAGCGCGGCGAATTAGACAAAAATGAATCAATAGCTCCTAGAGTTTTCCAACCAGGAACCTCCAGGAGATCGAGGATTACTCACTATGAACCATAAACGTTCACTGATTTTACTGCTGCTAACTGCGATTGCTTTTCTAACTGCGATTCCAGCGACAGCGAAGGCTGATTCACCTGTCGAAGCCAGATTCACGATCGATGATAAGGATCGGACTGTTGGTGACCCCATTCACATTACGCTTTCGGTGGCTCATCCGGCCGGTCATCAAGTTATCTTCCCGCAGATTGAATCGAGTTGGGGCGATTTCACCGTCAAGTACCAATCGCCTGCCACGACAGTCGATAATGGAGATGGGACAGAGACGACCAACCAGATAATAGATGTCAGGATCTTTGCACCTGGCACTTTCACAACACCACCACTGTCAGTAACGATCAGCGACAGCGAAGGACAGCTCAGTGAAATCGCTGCATCACCTGCAACTCTTGTAATCTCATCCGTATTGATCGACGGAGACAATGAGCTACGTGATATCAAACCCCAGGCAGAACTTCCTTTCTTTAACGTTTTTCCCTGGATCATCACTCTATTCGTCTTTGTCCTATTTGTTGGCGGGATAGCTTATCTGAAGCGTCGGCATACGATGAAAATGAGGATGGCGGAGATTGACAACCGTTTCCCTCATGAAGTTGCCCTTGATGAATTGAACCGAATAGAAGAGTTAAAGCTGCCGGAAGGTGGTCGCTTTAAAAAACACTATACGATGACTTCCGACTGTTTACGGAGCTACATGGAAAAGACATTTCACCTACCGGTTATGGAACGTACAACCGGTGAGATCCAGGCGAACTTGAAACAAATCAATATCCCGGTTGATATTGCGAACAAATTTATATCCTTCTTACAAGATAGCGACTTGATTAAGTTTTCAAAGTTTAAACCGGATGTCACAAGTTCATACGAACTGCTCGAAAACGCTCGTCAAATCGTGAAGGCGACTAAACCAGCATTAACGACAACCTCTGAACATACACCACACAACATCTCAATCGATCCTACTAATAGGGGTGAGATGAAAAATCAAATGGAGGCAGTAACATGAATTTTCATTTTGCTTCACCCTGGCTACTCAGCCTATTGATACTCGTTCCATTTCTGGCAGCACCATACTTTTGGGCAAGTCGCCGCACACAACCGGCTACCATGAAACACGCCTCCGCCAGTATAGTCCGGGATGTATCCGGTTCGTGGCGAATTACCCTGCGACCTATCTTAAGCATGCTGCGATTGCTCGCCATTGCACTGATAATCATCGCTCTCGCCAGACCTCAAATCGTTCAGGCAAAAGAAACCATCAGCGGAGAGGGTGTTGAAATAGCTCTGGCTTTGGATATTTCAGGCAGTATGGCTTCTCTTGATTTCGAACCTCAAAACCGATTGGAGGCAGCCAAAAGTGTTATTGGTGATTTCATCGCAAGCCGGCAATATGACAAAATCGGGTTGGTAATTTTTTCAAGTGAAGCCTTCAGCCTGAGCCCGCTTACTTTAGATCACAATATGCTCAACCGCTCATTAAATGATGTGCAACTGGCATCAGACCTGGGTCTGGAAGACGGCACCGCCATCGGCTTAGGCATTGCAAACGCCGCTAACATGCTGATGGACAGCGAATCTGAGAGCAAAGTCATCATTCTTCTAACAGACGGCATGAACAATGCTGGTGAAATCGATCCGCTCACAGCCGCCGAGGCAGCCAAAGCATTAGGAGTAAAAGTCTACACCATCGGAGCAGCACGACCGGGCGAAGTGCCTGTGCCTGTTGAATCGATGCTTGGTGGAACGCAAATTGTCTATCAGGAGAGTATGCTAGACGAAAAGACGCTGCAGCAGGTTGCCGAAATAACCGGTGGTCGCTACTTTCGCGCCGAGAACTCTCAGGGACTTCAATCTATCTACGACGAGATTAACGATCTTGAAAAATCCCAAGTAGAAGTGCAAATTTTTAACCAATATTTTGAGCTGGCAGCCCTGTTATTGGTCCCTGCTCTGATCATAATATTGTTAGAACTTGCCCTTCGAAACACTATCCTTAGGAAGCTACCATGATATTCGCTAAACAAAATTATTTACTTTTACTGTTATTACTTCCGGCTGCTGGTTTCTTTTTGCTCTGGGCAAAAAGAAGTCAAAATCGTGCCCTTAAACAACTCGGTGATAACGCGCTCATCAAAAAATTAACTGCCAATCTCAACTGGCGCGGCCGGAAATGGCGAACGTTCCTGTGGTTTACCACTGTGGCACTTTTAATCATCTCTCTGGCTCGACCACAATGGGGCAGTGAAGTGCACGAAATCAATCAAGAAGGTCTGCAGGTTATGGTGGCATTGGATGTGTCCCAGAGCATGTTAGCCCAGGATGTAAAACCAAACCGTCTCGATCGCGCCAAGCTTGAAATCGCAGATTTGATGCATAAACTGGATGGTGATGAAATCGGTCTGGTCCTGTTCTCCGGAGCCAGCTTCATCCAAGTGCCCCTGACATCAGATTACAACACCGCGCTTACCTATCTTGACAGTGCTGATCCAGGTGTTATTTCACGACCGGGAACTGTGATCGGAGATGCAATCCGAACTGCTATGCTTGGATTCGACCCCGATCTGGCAAGCCAAAAGGTGCTTATACTCATGACTGATGGCGAAGATCACGAGACAAATCCCCTGGAAGCAGCCCAAGAAGTCGCTGATCAGGGTGTGCTAATTTACCCAATCGGCTTCGGTACGCCTGAAGGGGAACCAGTCCCGGTAACAGATAACCGTGGAGATATCATTGGCTACAAGCAGGACCAGCAGGGCAATGTCATCCTTTCAAAATTGGATGAGGATACGCTGCAGTCCATCGCTCAAATCGGTAAAGGTCGCTACTACCGTGCCAGTGCGGACGGACGTGAGCTCAACAGCCTGCTGTCAGAAATAGATAAACTGCAGAAAGCACAACTCCAGAGCCGCTTTGATATCCGCTACACCGAACGATTCCAGATCTTCTTGGGACTTGCCCTGTTAGCGTTGATCATAGCAGAACTGATCCCTGATCGCCGAATCAAGCGCTCCAGCCCTTCGTTCGTCGAAAAGCTACGGGATAAAAATCAACTTAAGAAGAAAAATACCAGTGCGCCCACATTGGCGCAAAACTGAAGGATGATAAAAATGTATCGATTAATTCGTACTAAACCGGTTTTCGCCTTGGTCATACTAACACTCAGCTTACTGGTGGCAGCCTGCAGTCCTTCCGCCGAAAAATTGAACAAGGATGGCAATAGTGCGTATGCCAAACAGGCTTACGAAGAGGCTTTGTCCGCCTACCAGTTCGCTCAGATTGAATCGCCTGAACTGGCAGAACCATACTACAACGCTGCTAACTCACTATACCGGCAGGGAATGTACGCAGAAGCACTTGAGCAAATAAGCCAAGCCCTGAGCTTCGCAAAAGAAGAAACACTTGCGGAAAATAGTTTCTACAACCTGGGTAATTCCTCTTTCAGCACTCAGGAATGGGAAACCGCAATTGAGGCTTACAAAGAGGCGCTGCTGCTAAATCCGGACGACTTGGATGCAAAATACAACTTAGAACTTGCCCTGCAGCAAATGCAACAACAGGAGCAGCAAGAAGAACAAGAGCAGGACCAGGACCAAGAACAAAACCAGGATCAGGAGCAAAGTCAGGACTCTGAAGACGGCGAAAATGAGAATAGGGACCAGGACCAGGATCAAGATCAATCACAGAGCGAAGGTGAGCAGGAGCAGGATTCCCATTCCTCCGACCAAGGTGAAAATCAGGACGATCAATCCGAAAATGACGAAAACCAGGAAGATGGTTCCGATCAGGATAACGACGAGCAAAATCAGGATCAAAACGGAGAACAGGGACAACCGCAAGACAACGATAAGCAGAATCAGGAGCAACCGTCTCAATCCGGGCAGGTTCCAGCTCCAGGTCAGCGCATGACGGAGGAGCAAGCCAAACAGCTTCTCGCGGCTCTCGCTCAAGATATGCAGACTCTCCAAGAACGTTTAGGGCAAATCCTGTTCGCTCAAGAACTTCCTCCTATTCAAGATTGGTGAGGATTTAATCCTGTAATGGTCCCCAAAAAATCGAGGTCAGAAAGCCAATGAAAAATCTAATCCGCTCTTTCATCTTAATTACGGTATTGCTGGTGGCAGGTTTTAACGCAATGCCAGCATTTGCCCAATCTAATAACGGAAACAATCCAACCATCACCGCTGAAGTGGATCGGTATCACGTCAGTACCGACGAGACGGTGATGTTGACTGTCACGGTGGATGTAATCGGATCCAGTCCATCTAAACCGCAATTACCGTCTTTAGCAGGTTTCACCGTCGTTCGCAGCAGTAGCGGCACCCAAATCAGGTTGGTGAACGGGGCCATGAGCATCCAGGAAACCTATCAATATAATTTAAGACCCACCCAAACGGGCGAACTGGTGATCGAACCAGTCACGGTGAATGTTAATGGCATCACCTACGGTACTGATCCATTAAGAATTACTGTCACCCAGGGCAGCGGTAATGTTCAACCAGTACCAAATCCATCTTTGCCAGTGATGCCGTCTCTGCCTTCCTTCCCATCTTCTCCGTTCTTCAATTCAGGAATATCCGAACCTGGGATACCAATAGAACCTTCCGAAGCACCGACTGAACTTGCAGGTCAAGATTTTTTCATCGAAACTGAGGTAGACAAATTGTCTCCATATATTGGAGAACAGGCACTTTATACCCTTCGGTTTTATAACGCCGTTAGACTTTTTGATGATCCCCAATACCAAGCGCCTGGTTTTACCGGCTTCTGGCACGAGAATCAACCCGATGGGGCTAATTACTCTCTTCAGCAAGCAGGACGAACCTATAACGTGACCGAATTACAGACTGTCCTCTTTCCAACTGTTATTGGTGAAACCAGCATCGAACCGGCTGAGATCATCATCCCTGGTGGTTTCTTCAGCAACGGTCAGATTCTGAGAACCAAGCCAACTACGCTAGATGTCCAAAGTCTACCCCAGAACGCTCCACCCAGTTACCAGGGTGCGGTCGGGCGGTTCGATATCCAGGCTGGAGTTGATACCAACCAGACAGTAATTAACGAACCGGTGACTTTAAATGTGACGATCAACGGGCAGGGCAATATTAATAACCTTGCGGATCCAGTATGGAACGAAGGTCCTGAATGGCGGGCATTTGACAGCCAGGCAAGCAATTCCACTCAATTTGAGGGCGGAAAACTGGCTGGCAGCCGAACTTACGAACGGATTCTAGTGCCCACTCAAGCTGGTACTCTAACCATTCCAGCCGTTGAATTCAGCTATTTTGATCCTGAGACGACTTCCTACCAGACGGTCAATACCCAACCATTTGAGGTAGTTGTGGAGTCAAGCGGTACCGGTTCGACCACAGCTTCTATTGGTATAAATTCTGGATCAGATTCTCTCGGAAACGAATCAACATATAGCAGTATTCGCCCCAACAAGGCGGCTCCACCGAATTGGACCCAAGGAAGCACACCGCTGACAAAACGCCCTGGATTTTGGCTTTTGTGGACTCTACCTTTATTCCTTCTCATGGGTCAGTTTGGATGGCAGCAATATCTGCAACGCTTGCAAAATGATCCAAGCCAACGACGCAGAAATGAAGCCACCAAGAAAGCCCGCCGGGCAATTAGAGCAGCCAATAAAAGACCCGCTGAGGTTTATGATGCAGCCGGTCAAATTCTCGTCACGTTCATCTCTGAGAAGCTTACTCGCCCGTTATCCGGGTTGACCCAGGACGAATTGGACGAATTACTGCACTCGGAAGGGGTGGATGAAGATTTAATAGAACGCGTCCAGAACCACATAACTTTGAGCGAATTCGGTCGTTATGCCCCGTCAGAGGAGAACTCATCACCGAAAGAACTGCTGAGGCGAACAGAAAAGTTGATCATGGAGCTGGATAAGGCGCTCTAAACTGGATAACGACCATAATCAGACGAGGAATATAAAAAGATGCGAAACTTGATAATGTTAGCCGTTACTGGGCTGGTTTTGATAATGGGCTTATTGGCAGCAATAAATATGTCAGCACATTCATTAGAAGCGGACATAGAAGCTGTATCCATTGGCAACAAATTATTTGAATCTGGACAATATGATCAGGCAACCCAAATTTACCAACAGATAATTTCCCAAGGGGTGCAGGACAGCGCTATATACTACAACCTGGGGAATGTATACTATAAACAAGGTGACCTCGGACGAGCAATTGTAAATTACGAAAGAGCGGCTCTTATGAATCCCCGCGATTCCGATATCCAGGCAAACCTCACAATTGCTCGCAAACAGGCTGAGCCATCGGAATCGCTTCCTGCGATCGCCACGGGACCGGTTGATAGCATTACTCGCCTGATTGGCAGTTGGTTTTCTATCGATGAGACCGCCATCCTGGCACTAGGTCTGTGGTTCGCCTTTTCGATGTTGTTCTTGGTATGGCTTCAATTGGAACCAGGCAAAGCGCGTACCTGGATGGGCTATTCAGCATTTATGACGCTTCTTCTAGTCGCAGTGCTGACTCTCTCTTTAGGAAATCGTATATACAATGAAAAGGTGCATCCAACCGCTGTAGTGGTCGCTGATGAAATCACCATAAATTCCCAACCTGGAGACCAATACACCACTGAATACAGCCTCCACAATGGCGCAGAGGTTGTTCTGCTCGGAACACAAGGGGATTGGGCACATCTGTCAACTCCAGGAGAGACGATGGAAGGCTGGATCCCGCTGTCTGCAGTTGAATACGTATAGTGAATAGGATAAGCTTTTTTACCACAGAGTGCGCTGAGAATTCAAAGATTCTTTAATAGCTTACAATCATCTTTATTAAGTGGTAAACTCAGAATTCAGAAGCACGGGATCACCTAAAATCGTGGGTACTTTCTGAGGCAGTGAAGATGGCAAAACACATCCTGATAGTAGACGATGACACTCTATTACGCCGCAGTTTAAGCCTGCAGTTAGAGCAAGCAGGTTACCGTGCCAGCACGGCTGCCACTGCCGAGGATGCATTAGCTCTGGCGGAAAGAGACCGCCCCGATTTGATCCTGCTTGATGTGGGTCTACCTGGTATGGATGGCTTAGAAGCGCTACGCCATTTTCACAAGAGCATGGACACACCCGTTATATTCGTCACCGCACGAAGGCGTGAACTGGATACGATCCTTGGATTGGAATTAGGTGCGGATGATTATGTCACCAAGCCATTTAATCCCGATGTTTTGCTCGCCCATATCAAGGCGGTGTTGAGGCGCAGCTCTCGTCACACTAATTCTCCTGACGAACAGGTCCGGCTGCATGTTGGGGACCTTGAAATAGATCCGGGGGCGCACACCGTAACTGTATCTGATAAGCCAGTTGATCTGACAGGACGCGAATTCGCACTTCTGCACTCCCTGGCTCTTGAGGCCGAAAAAATCATCTCAACTGACGATTTGATCACGCGTGTGTGGGGTGCTGAATTCATCGGTGAACCTCAGGTCGTCTACGTGCACATTCGTTGGCTGCGGGAAAAAAT
>CBFDCK010000030.1:0-27350 GCA_965603285.1 uncultured bacterium | reverse complement strand
GAGCGAGTGTGGAGAGGAAGCTGGAGAGCAAAACCTGGACTGGATGGACAAAAACTGCGTAAAGAGGCGTGGGGTGCTGGATGAGCTGGCAATAGACAGTGAAATCCAAAAAGGGTCAAAGCAGCTCTGCGTAAAAGCAGCCAGGATCAGGGGAAAGCAATCGCACCTTATCCGGGGAGGTCTGTTAGAGGGGGAGGCAGAAGTCAGCCGAGGTCGAAGTATTCGATGGAGTAACGACCATCCAGGGCAGTCAGTGAAAGCTGACCACAGGGCGAAGGGCCGAACTGTTGAGAAGGAGAACAGAAGCAAGAGCGATAGCGGTGAAGACATCCGAAACCTGGTAAGTCGTCATATACGTTTTCAGTTCGAAGGGCGATTCTATAAGAAAGACGCCCCAGTATGAAACGAGAAATTCTGTATAGAAAATAACTTAGAATGATTACGATAGGTATAAACAGGAATAGATTTTCAGATACAACGTTTTGGATTTCTTCAAGGGTCATTATTCACTCCTTGATGTAGTATTATTGCAAGATTCGATTTTTATCAATCAAAATTCGATTAATTGATCGGTCCTCATAGAAATGACGAGAAAGTTTGTTACAATTCCATCATTGGACGACAATTTAATTCCATTATACCCACTGGGATGTAGTATATGTATTTTTAAATATCCTGATGGGAAGGAGTTTTCGCCAATAAAACCGATCAACGGCTGTTCCCTCTTATCATGGCGAGTATCTCTTACAGATTATCGATATACTCCTTTATTGACGGAACTCCGGTGAGTTTTTCATGGAAGAAATTGTTTACTAAGTTGATCACTTCAGCACGGGCTGCAGATGCCTGTGATGATAATTGCCCTCTTTTAGCATCCTGGGTAAGGAAACCTTTTAAACGAAGTAATATGCGCACAATCTCGCTTTCTTTTTCCCCTTCGGTCGCACCTACAACTGCTAGGATTAGCTCGTCCATTTGGGATGTAATGGTATCAATATCAATTTTTGAACCGGGTTGAAAGCTTTCATCAACCGTGCGGATTAACGCGCCAACCTGATAAAGAATGGTTGTGGGTTCATCGAACAACTCCCGGATATATACGGCTTCAGGGTATTTTCCAGTGAGACGGAAGACATTATACATACGCTTGGCTGCTTTTCCGTAATTTGGGTCTTTAATCACATATTTCTTCACTTCATTTTCTAGCTGGTTGACATAATCATCCAAAGCGTCTCCCGAAACATGTTTTACCAGCTTGCTGAAAATTGGGATTGAATCGGCCTCAAGATAAACTTCCTGGAAAAATGAATCCAAGTATCCATCCAAGGGCGTGATCGAACCGTCGGGGGCTTCCCAGGTGACATCCAACATATTGCTGGCATTGACCAATTGTTTGCGTGTAAGGTCGGCAATCACCCAGTCCAGCTTGCACCAACCGGGATCCTGAGCCGCCTGTTCCCATGTGATCTGGACTGGTTTGCCATCCGGGGTTGTGGCCACGATATGTCCTGCTTTAATTTCGTCTGGATACCATGCGATCGGAGAACCAGCTCTTTCGATATCTTTCCCCCTAATAACGTCATATAGGAAGGAGCCCATCTTGACCTCAATTAGCTCATAATCCTCTCCACGAAATGTGTTTATCGCTTTCTCGCGCATCAACTCACCCAGGATTTTGCAGGCTTCCTTTTTGGTCTCCACACGAATGTTTACTCTCTCGAAGTAATCGGCATCTCCAGGATATGATTGGATCTTCGATTGGGCTGCTGAGCCGGATAACGCCAGAGCGGTTTCCACTTTCCCGGGTATATCATCAAACTCCACTAACCGGCCAATTTTACGGAAATGTGCAAGGTCCTCATCGCTGAAATCAAGCATGGAAATTCGATGACCGAAGGTACCGCTTATTTCATCGTGAACGATCTCCTCGTCCTGTGCTGCTGTCATGGCAGTTAACCACTGGAGGGCATCTGCCTCATCCAATTCAACACCCATCCTGCTTGCTGATTCAATGATATTCTGGAGGTCATTCTTGAGTGGATGATTATCAAGAGTCATTATAAGTTCTCCTTTTGTAATTTTTCATTAGCTTCATTTAATAAAACCTGAAATAGATCTGCTCCGTGTATAGCATCACTTAGGGCATGGTGGGTCAATTCATGTTCCTCACAATATTTTTTACAGATCTCCTTGAGAGTGGTTTCCTGCCAGGTCACAGCATGTAATCCCATATAAAAGGCTTTGATATCAAGAGCACTGTGACCAAAAGGATTGCTCCCAAGATAGCGGTGGAAATATTCGTTCACAAACATCCAATCGAAAGGTGCATTAAAAGCCGTAAAAAGCGGTTGGGAATTCTTGGGGATCGATTCATGAATCCAATCGGAAAATTTTTGCATAGCCAATTTTGGCGGGATGCCTTCAACAGAAAGTTTTGCCATAGATAGTTGATTGACTTCCATGGCTTGAGGCATGAAAGCTTCCGAATCTGGCTGCAATTCTATGTAAAAGGTTGATCTTGGTTCGTCTAAAGTACAAGCACCGATAGAGAGTAGCGCATACTTACCAGGATTCGGTCCAGACGCTTCTATATCAACAACAATGTAACATTCATTTATATTCATAAATTTATTTGGAAGCTTGTAAGAATTGATGACTAGTGTTCAGTCAAACATCAAAGATTAAGATGTCATTGCGAGTAAAACCACCCCGAAAAAACGGGGCTCAAATGGATATGACAAATCATGTCATTAGTAGGGAGCGCAGCGACAAGCATCCGCTTTCTGGATGCCCAATCTCCACGTAACTCACTTCGACTCACCGCGTTCGCTCAGTTTGACAAACACAACATTCACATTTGACAGACTACTAGTGTAATTTGTTAGTTGACAATAAGATTGTAAGTGTATCATTCTTTCTGTAAATTCCGGATTTCACCAAAAGTAGTAGGTCTGGTGTATCCTTTCGGAAGTTACCACACAATCAAAAGGAGGAACACCATGACCTGCCAGAACAATTTTACCTTATCAAACAGTCTTCCTCTTCTCTTCTGGTTTGCTATTTGCCACTTGCTATTCCTATCTTTTTCTTCCCTTCTGTCTTGCCATTTGCCACTTGCTATTCCTATCTTTTTCTCTCCCCTGCTCCTCTGCGTCCTTTTTCCCCCCAATACTTATCCCCCAAGGTGGTATTTTATTTAAATCCCCCCATTTCGCCCTTGTATTTACAGAACAATTGTGCTATTATTAAGACTCATACTGTAAACTGGTTTTACTAAGTAACTCGCATGACCCGTTCAACTCTAACTGCCCTGTCAATCAATCCGGTGCCTAGCACGGTTTTTACAGTCGCCGCATCAGCAACCGCAGCTTCTGCGACCGCTGCTTTTCCGGCCGCTGCCTCTCCGGCTAGGAACGCCTGGACCACGAATTTCTCATCTATCGTCCGTCGTCCGTCATCCATCGTCCAATTATTCGTTCCTCTTCGTTTCAAGAAATTTTTTTACTCAAAAATATCTATCATTGAACCCACTCATGGAGCATCACACCTACCCCTGACCGGCGAACAATGAGCCCTGATTGAGCCCCTTCTTCCTCCGAATGAATCCGCTGCCATATCGCAGCGGGAAAGTAAATTTCAAAACGCTTTTCAGGCCTCGATGCTCATCGGATACCACATGTCCCAGACCAACGAACGGAACGATAATCCAATCCCCACTCCAGCCAATCGGCAAATACCGCTCAACAGGTGGTTTCTATTTTTGTGCCATGAGCACAGCCCGTAAACCGTCGTGGCTCAAACGTGCCGTCCCATATCGGAGGCGAGTAACCTATAAAGTGGCGCTATATTTGATAGGAGCACATCCAACTCGTATCTTATATCTAATTGTCAATCCTTACCTGCGCCAGAATCCGCGTTGGACAGAGCGCACCGCTTCGGCGGTAACAAAGGCCTCCGGGTCGGAGTTGATGATGATCTCTTCCACCTCAGGTGCCTTTTTTCGGAGCACATTGCAATTAAGCAATGTGACCATTCCGTCTTTTCCCTGGGCAGCGATTTCGGTAACCGCGTATCCCTCGACGCGCAGGCGTTTAGCAAGTTTAGCACCCCGCCGTGGGCTGGTAATCCGCAGGTGAGTATAGCCAACTGCAATCTTTTCCTCAATCCACATTCCAACCACAAGCCCGGTCGCAAAACCGGTAGCATAAGCCAATATCTTGCTCCAGTCATCGAGATCCTTCAGCACAATTTGTAATACGATTAGAAACAGGAACGATTTTATGAAAGATAACACCCAAGCCAGGGCTTTGCGGTCATGCACGATCATCAAGAGACGCAAGGTAGCTAGCGATACGTCTGCCATGCGCAAGGTAAAGATTATGAGCGCTGAAAAGAGAGCCGATTGGAGAAATGCCTGCATCAACTGGAAACCTCAGGCACGCCAGAAACCACGCCGCACGGGTCGGACTTCTTCCGCCGTGATGAAGGCGGTTGAGTCTGCCTGGTTTACAATCTGGCGTACTTTATCCACATTCCTACGCAGTACGGAGCAAGAGAGCATTGTGACCATACCGTCTTTACCCTTAGCAGGTATCTCGGTAACGGCAAAGCCCTCCGCACGCATTTTTTCAGCGATCGCGGATCCTCGCCTGGGGCTGACGATGCTCATCTGAATGTGTCCAATTGCCAGACGCTCCTCAATGTACATTCCCACTACTGTGCCGGTCGCGAAGCCGGCCGCGTAGCCTAACATATTAATCGGATTGTCCAGACCCGACAATACATAGCCTATCGCAAAGACAAAAATTGTGGCTTGAAAGAATCCCAGTAACCAGGCTGGACCTTTTCTGCCGCGCATAATCATCAGCACGCGTATTGTGTCCAGGCTCAATTCAATAACGCGCATGGAGAAGATCAAGCCTGCTCCCAACCATACTTGTGGTGATAAGAAGATTTCAGTCATCGCTGTTTAGATTACTTTTTCGGGTATTTGCTGCTCCTGCACACCAGGAAGATACATACGCTCCAAATATTCGATGACCATCCGGCGGGTGCAGAATTGAGGTGCTAATGTGCGGATTGATTCTTTCATAAGAGTGATCCAATCACTCGGCAAGCCATCTGAGGCCTGTTTCCGGTAGTATAGCGGGACAATCTCGTTTTCCAGGATATCGTACAGGCTCTCTGCGTCGGCTTCATCCTGCATTTCGGGATCATCATACCTGGTGTCCTGACCGATAGCCCATCCATTTTGACCATTGTAACCCTCTCGCCACCAGCCGTCTAATATCGAAAAGTTGAGCACGCCGTTTAAAGCGGCTTTTTGTCCGGAGGTGCCTGAAGCCTCGTTCGGTCGGCGGGGGGTGTTGAGCCACACATCAACGCCCTGGATAAGATATCGTGCCAGGTTCATGTCGTAATCTTCTAGAAACATCAGGCGACCGCCGCTGTCTGGTCGCTTGACAGCCCGGTAAACATCCTGGATGAGCAGTTTACCGCCTTCATTGTCCGGATGGGTTTTGCCAGCGAAGATGATCTGTACCGGCATTTCGGAGTGGTTGACGATTTTCTGCAACCGCTCCAGATCCCGAAGGATCAGATTGGCGCGTTTATATGGAGCGAAGCGTCGAGCAAAACCGATTGTTAATACATAGGGGTCCAACAAGACACCCGAAGCGACCAATTGCACCGGGTGCCACCCGCCGTGTAGCCAACGCTGGCGGGCACGCTCGCGCATATAGGCAACCAGTCTGCGTTTGAGATGCTGCCGGACTGCCCAGAGCCGTTCATCTGGAATGTTATTGACCTGTTCCCATATGTTTGGGTCGTCAACGTGTTCTAGCCAATCGGCTCCCAAATAACGATCATACAGGTGGCGCAGACGTCGTGCCAACCAGGTGCCCGTGTGAACACCGTTGGTGATGTGTATGATGGGCACGTCCTCAACCTGTATTTCCGGATATAGAAAATGCCACATCCCACGGGATACCCGTCCGTGTAGTTCTGAAACTGCATTGCTCTTGTTGGATAATTGTAGCGCCAACGCAGGCATACTGAAGGTTTCCCCCCAACTTACTGTGTGACGGGCAAGGTCGATAAATTGATCCCGTTCCAAACCAAGCTGCTGCCAGAGGTGAGAGAAGTATTTATCAATCAGCCATAAAGGAAATTCGTCGTTTCCAGCAGGGACGGGTGTGTGAGTGGTAAACACGCTGCCCGCTTTTACCTTTTTGGCAGCTTCTTCGAATGCGACTCCGGTCTCGAATAATTCTCGTATTCGTTCCAGAATCAGGAAAGCCGAATGACCTTCGTTCATGTGCCATACTTGGGGGTTGTAACCCATCGCACGCAGGGCACGTACGCCGCCTATGCCCAGCAGTTTCTCCTGGGAGATACGCAGGTCCAGATCGCTGCTGTAAAGCCGGGCTGTCAGAGCACGATCGGTGGCTGAATTCATTTCTATATTGGTATCCAGCAAGTAGAGTGGGACACGCCCAACCTGGATCTCCCACAGGCGTGCGAACACTTCCCGCCCGGGTAACTCGACCGTGATGGTGAGTGGTTTGTCGTTTTCATCTAGTACGGACAAAACCGGCAGGTCTTTGAAAGTGTGGACGGTATTGCGGGCTTCCTGCCACCCGTCTTCGGAAATATGCTGTGTGAAGTAGCCCTCGGTATAGAAGAACCCGATTGCCACAAATGGCAGACCCAAGTCGCTGGCTTCCTTGGTGTGATCTCCAGACAAGATACCCAAACCACCAGCGTAAATTGGGAGTGCCTCGTGTAATCCAAACTCCATAGAGAAATAGGCAATCAGGCGATCTTCTAAGTCTGGGAAGCTGCGTGTAAACCAGGTTTCCTTCGCTTCCATATAATTGTCAAAATCACGCATCATGCTGTCATAAAAATCAAGGTAGTAGCGGTTGTTTGTGACCGCGTTCAAACGTGAGCGTTCGACTTGACGTAAGAAACATACAGGATTGTGGTTAGTGCGTTCCCATAAATCCCTGTCGATTCGCAAGAACAGGCGCTGCGCGTCGGGATTCCAGGTCCACCACAGGTTGTATGCCAGTTCTCCCAGCCTGTTAATGCGGCGTGGTAAACTGAAGTGATTGGGAATTTGAGCTCGATATAATTCCATAATGTTTGATCGCCATCCTTAATGTTTAAAGATATTATTCCTGATAATATATAATATGCGCTGTTGAATCGACACGGCGCAAACCTAAATGTTACCATAAACAACCGCTGAAAGCGTTAATCTTAATGCTCTAATTTTATGAAAACAGCTTGCGCCAGCGTCATTACCCGGATAAAATTAATCCTAAATGAGTGAAACCGTTCAATTGTTCCTCACCTGTATCCTGGATACGCTCTACCCAGAGATAGGG
The DNA here is from genome assembly GCA_965603285.1 of uncultured bacterium. Lineage (GTDB taxonomy): Bacteria > Chloroflexota > Anaerolineae > Anaerolineales > UBA4823 > JAUWPO01. The sequence goes on along the minus strand of CBFDCK010000030.1, from coordinate 19,959 downwards.
AAATCCGTCGTGCGTGTATTGAAACACGCGGGCGTGAAAGTAGAATTTCCGCAGGGACAAACCTGCTGTGGGCAGCCCCCATTTAACGCTGGTTTACGTGCCCAGACTCGTCCCCTTGCCGAGCACACCATCCGGGTGTTTGAGGAGACGCGCGGAGCGGTTGTGGTCCCATCCGGGTCCTGCACCGCCATGCTCCGCCACGGCTACCGGGAACTTTTCGCCTCTGATCCGGATTGGCTGTCGCGCGCCGAGTCCCTGGCGAAACGCACATTTGAATTTACTGAATATCTGGTGGATTATTTGGGCGTGACTGATTTAGGGGCGAGCTACAGCGGCAGGCTCACTTACCATTCCTCTTGCCACCTGCTGCGTGATATCGGAGTTGACCGGCAGCCGCGCGCCCTGTTATCACACGTGCACGATGCGGAGTTTATAGAACTTCCCCACAGTGATGTGTGCTGCGGCTTCGGTGGTGTATTTTCTGCCGAGTACCCCGAAATATCTTCGGCTATGCTGGATCGCAAGATCGCCAGCATTCAGGCGTCGGGAGCGCCGGTGGTAGTGTCGTGCGATGCGGGCTGCATGACGAATATAAACGGGGGTTTACACCGCCGTGGTCTCCCACAGCGTGTCCTGCACATTGCCGAAATCCTTGATGCTCCGTACCCTAATCCCCTACTCCCGTATTCCTTATGACCGCTCCTTTTATAACTCACATAAGAAACGCCTTGGCAAATCCCGGCTTACAGGCTGCTTTGGACAGCAACGCTGAGCGCCGGTTGAACGCCCTGCAGGAGGCTTACGCCTCGCTTCCTGAGGACCTGCAGGTTATGCGCGACCGAGCACACGCAGTGCGAGCAGAGGTTATATCTAATCTTGACAGCTATCTGCCCCAATTAATCGAGAATGCGAGTGCTAACGGTATCATCGTCCATCAAGCATCCAATGCCGACCAGGCGGTCCAAATTGTGCTCGAGATAACCAAGCAGCACTCGGCTAAATTGATCGCAAAATCTAAATCGATGGTCAGCGAGGAGATTCGCCTCAACCAGGCTTTAGAGAAAGCGGGTTTACAGGTCGTAGAGACCGACCTGGGTGAGTTCATCATACAACTGCGCGGCGAACCCCCCTCTCATATTATTACCCCTGCTGTGCATCTGAGACGCGGCGATGTGGCTGAAATCTTCCAGAAAAAATTGGATTTGCCATATACGGAAGATGTTTCCGCTCTGACGGTGGCAGCCCGCAGCGTGCTGCGCGAAACATTTCTGAAGGCTGATATCGGAATCTCAGGAGTAAACTTTGGGATAGCCGAGAATGGGATGTTGTGCCTGGTGACCAATGAAGGTAACGGGCGCATGGTCACTACCTTGCCGCAAGTACACATCGCTTTGATGGGTATCGAGCGCATACTGCCTACTCTGGATGATCTGGCGCTCATGCTGTACATGTTACCTCGTTTCGCAACAGGTCAGAAGTTGACCGTTTATACCAGCCTGATACGTGGACCCAGGCGTGAGGACGAAATTGACGGACCCCAGGAGCGGCATCTGATCCTGGTGGATAACGGGCGCAGTAGGATCAAATGTTCTCCGCTTGCCGAATCGCTGTACTGCATCCGTTGCGGGGCGTGCCTGAATGCATGTCCGGTATTCCGCGAGATCGGCGGACATGCTTATGTGGGCGTGGGAGGCCAGATCACAACGTATCCCGGTCCCATCGGTTCGGTGGTATCTCCAGGTCTTTTTGGCGGGACTGATTTCGGTCAATTGGCGCGCGCCTCCAGTTTATGTGGAGCTTGTAAAGAAGCCTGCCCGGTGGACATTGACCTTCCCAAACTGCTCTTACGCGTGCGTGCGGGATTGGTCGAGGGTGACGAACCTGTTGGTGCTAATAGTGGCGACGAACCGGTTTGCCCGTCAGCGCCCGGGCATGTACCTGGCGGCTTGAGGTTAGGACTGGGTTTGTATGCCTGGATCGCGGTTTCACCATGGCGTTTCACCGCTGCACAGCGCATAGCAGGTGTTGTTAGCCGCATGTTCTCACCTTTCTCTCCCTGGATGCGCCTGCCCTCTTTCACGGGTTGGGGCTATAGCCGTGATATTCCCCGTCCCTCTACGATGACTTTCCACAGGTGGTTTACCAAGGAAACGCAGGCTATGGAAATCGCTGAACTGTCTGAATTACAGCCAATACCAGTAGCTACCGCACCAAGCCCTTCGTCCCCTGACCCCCTGTCTATATCTCCCCGCCCCTCTCGTCTATTAATCGAACGCTTCGAAATTGAACTTATCGCCTTAGGCGGCACCTTTAAGCTCTGCCTAGAGAGTCACCTACCCCAAATTATCCTGGAGCTACTGCAAGAGCAAGGTGTCTCCTTTATTCAGGCGTGGGAAAAGGCGGAGTTGCCTGCTGGATTATTGGAAACACTCCGGGCAGCAGGTATCCAGGTGAGCCATAAACCAGTCCCATCTATACGGGTCGGATTGACGGGAGCGCTGGCCGGTGTGGCAGAAACTGGAACGCTCGTGCTTCCCAATGGGGCTGGACGACCGCAGACCGCATCTTTGCTGCCTGAAGTTCATATTGCTATCTTGAAGGCGGAAGACATACATGAAACCCTTCTGGAAGTATTAGATCTGCGGGAAGTGCATCAGGCGTCGGCTGTTGATCTGATCAGCGGACCCTCACGCACTGCTGATATTGAGATGACTCTGACCATTGGCGTACATGGACCACGTGAAGTGCACGTATTTTGCGTGGAATAATGCCCATGCTCCCGCCGGCGGATAATTAAAAAAAATTTGATAGATTTTTAATCTTCGGGATGGGGGACCTTGCGCCGTTGCTTTTTAATTTCGCCCCGCTGTTTTTTATAATATAAACGGATTTCTTTTGATGCGGGTGAAGGTTTGGTCTTTACCCGCGCTTTGGGCTCTTCTGCCGCTTCACGAATAAGCGCAACCAGCCGTTCGAGTGCGTCTTGGCGGTTCTGCTCCTGGCTACGGTGCCTGCTGGCTTGGATGATGAGTACCCCATCTTCATTGATCCGATTCTTAGCCAGTTTTACTAAGCGATCACGAACATTACTAGGCAGGGAGGGCGAGTTCGTGTCGAAGCGCAGTAGTACTGCACTCGAGACCTTGTTGACGTTCTGCCCGCCAGGTCCGGAGGCGCGCGTAAATTCGAGTTGCATCTCGGATTCTGCGATGGAAATTTGGTCTGTGATGGTGATCATACTACTGGCATTATAACGTACTCAGATCGTTAAACCGAAGTGCTAACGTCTATATGAAAAACCGTATCTGTAAGCCGACCGTGAGCTATTTGTTAGAGCTCCAGCGGGGGAGCAGACCCCGTTGAGGCAGTTCTATACCGAATCTAAGCACCCACACCCCCTCTTGTTGAAATCTTCAATCCCAGATAATCCCGAAGACTTCGTCCAACCGGTCGCGATTGAAATCCAAGATGATCTACCAGCGATAGCACATGTTGGTGTGGTTTCGTTCCCGCCCCCAATTTTTCTACCCATGTCTGAGAACAGGGGATACTATCAATGCCGAGACCCAGAACTTAGGCAATATCTTTCTTTGTATTGGTTATATTAATGTTCTGGTAAACTGCGAAATACGCCATCGCTATCTGGTGAAAAACCAGAAACTGAGGTTACTGCGTCCAGGTTCAACGTTCCATAGATATGGGGGAAGACATCCGTTCGTGGCTGGTTTCCAGCGAGAGGTAATCCAACTGCAGCTTCCCAACGGATTTTGGCTTTTACATTCCCTGGATCGATCCACAGCAACACCAAACCAGATTGCTTGCTGTAGAATTCGTTTGCTACACTTACTACCTGCTCCGGGCGCGAGCAGTGGATGAATCCACATTCGCTTAAAGAATCGGGTGTGTAGAAGCCATTTTCCTGGGCTGCACCCCAATCCTGGCGCTTGCATATATGTACGATCATTGCCATCCTGTGATCACATAATACAACATACCAATATACTCCTTTAATATGCGCGAGGTCAGCGCCAGATTACTGGCGTTGGGGATCAGATTTATGATCTGGGATTGGAGGCTGCCCCCGGTGAGTTGGCGCCAATTCGTCTGGGTGACTAAGTAATCTGTTGGCAGAGGTGTGACCTCAAAGCCCTGCGCTTCGAAGAGCTTAACGGCGCGCGGCATATGCGAAGCGGAGGTCACCAGCGATATCTTTTTAATCCCTTTTGGTTCCAGCAGCGCGCGGCTGTTGACCGCATTTTCATATGTGTTGCGTGAATCTGTATCCAACCACAAAGCCTCCGACGGCACCCCCATCATTTCCAATAAATCTGCCATTTCCTGCGCGGGCGAACTCTCATTGGAAAGCCAATCTATCCTACCTCCACTGAGCAGGATGTTCTGCACCGCTCCTTGTTGGTAAAGCCAGGCCGCATATAAGACCCGGTCTCCGGCGCCGTTGACCTCAACTAAGGGTCGCGGAAATTGCTGGGGTTCAGTCCCCCCACCAAGAACGACGACCACTTCGGTCTCGGGAATGCGCTGTGGGGGGAAATAACGCCATTCTAACGAGCGGGTTAAACCCATCGCCACCCAGCGGCTGCTTCCCAGCCACAAGACGACCAGCGCCAGGATTAAGAACACGCGCTGCCACCGCGGGCGGCGGTTTAATAATAAGGCGGTCAGGATAAAAATGAAAGCCAGCCCTAAGGGATACAACATCAACGGGAGGAATTTTGAAAGGAATAGTGACATGTTGCCCTGATTAGTCTAATAAAAATCTGGTGATTTCTTGCTGCCACAGTATTTATATCATGTTAATATGCTGACCAACCGGTCACGACCGGCGAGATCGGGCAGCACCTGCACGTCAGCTTTCGGGAAAGCCTCGCGTGCCAGCGAGTGGACTGCCGCGCCTGAAGAGGCTTCAATTTCGAGTAAAAGCAGACCGCATGGAGCGAGCACCGTTTCTGCCTCATTGAGCAGGCGCCGGATTTGCCCCAGCCCATCTTCTCCGCCATCCAGAGCTAGAGCTGGCTCTTTTTGATAAACTTTGAGAGAATGCAGAGTCTCAGTGGGGATATAGGGTAGATTGGCGCAGATCAGGTCAAATTGTACCTTTACTGGCGGTAAAAGATCGCACTGCACGAAATCAACCTTTCCCGAGACCCTGTGCCTGTTGGCGTTCGCTTTGGCAACCTGCAGAGCTGTCAGGGAAATATCGCACCCCATCACGTGTAGTTTGGAGGCATCGAGCGCCAGTGAGATGGCGATACAGCCCGAGCCGGTGCCGATATCTGCCGCACGCAATCGCTTAGTTCTGGTGTGCGACCATGAAAGAGCCTGCTCCACCAGCAGTTCCGTCTCTGGACGGGGGATCAGCGTGTCGGGGGTAATAAAAAAATCTAGCCCATAGAATTCCCACTGCCCCAAAACGTAAGCCAGCGGTTCGCCTGCTTCCAGGCGGGTAAGGGCATCTCTTAGAGCGTGTTCTTGATCTGATGACAGATGTGCTTCAGGGTGAGCCAACACCCAGGTGCGCTTCCGCCCTAATACATGTCCCAACAGCACCTGTGCGTCCAGCAGCGGGGTCTGGCTGACGGAAGATAAGCGGGTGTGCAGTTCAAGCAGAATATCAGAAATTTGTATCAATGATTGAAAGGTGCAGCAAATGGCTAGCGGGTGAGTGTGATTCAGTCCCCGAGTCCCGCGGCTGCCAGACGTTCTGCTTCGTCATGCGTTGCCAATTCATCGATGAACTCCTCAATATCACCTTCCATAACGGCTGGCAAATTGTATGATGATAAATTTATTCGGTGGTCAGTGACACGCGATTGGGGATAATTGTAGGTGCGTATCTTTTCTGAGCGTTCGCCGGTGCCCACCTGGGAGCGGCGCTCCTGTTCTACTTCGCGGCGCTGTTTTTCGACTTCTATATCATACAGCCTGGCACGCAGGATGCTCATCGCCCGGGTGCGGTTTTGAAGCTGCGAACGCTCATCCTGGCACTGCACGACAATTCCGGAGGGCTGGTGGGTCAGCCGCACTGCTGTGGAGTTTTTCTGCACGCTCTGGCCTCCCGCTCCGGCGGACTTATAGACGTCCATCTTAATGTCATCTTCCGGGATTGCAATTTCCACCTCATCTACCTCCGCCAGCACAGCGACTGTGGAGGCTGATGTATGGATACGCCCCTGTGATTCGGTTACGGGTACACGCTGCACGCGGTGAACCCCCGATTCATACTTCAAGCGCGAGTAGGCGCCTTTTCCTATAACCATAAAGATGATTTCTTTGAAACCGCCGACGCCGATCTGGTTTGACGAGAGCACCTCGATGCTCCAGCCCTGGTGCTCGGCGTAGTGGCTGTACATGCGGAACATATCGGCGGCGAAGATGGCGGCTTCATCGCCGCCGGTGCCAGCCCGGATTTCCATAATCACGTTGCGCTGGTCGCGGCTGTCAGTGGGCAGCAGCATGGTTTTGAGCTCGTTTTCCAGGACCTCAATCTGCGGCTCCAGGTCGTTTATTTCGGCTTCGGCGAGTTGGCGCAGTTCTTCGTCATCAGAGTCCAGCAGAGAACGAGCTTCATCCAGGCTATCTAAAACCACACGGTACTGGCGCGACTTTGACACAATGGACTCCAGCTCGGCACGTTCGATACCAAGGGCGGCGGCGCGCTGGTAGTCATCGCCCACGTCCATAAGCAATTGGTTGAGCTGTTCGTATCTTGCCTCAATTCCAGCCAGTTTTTCCAGCATATCTATTAATCCTGTCACAACAAAAACACAAAGTTCACAGGGTGTGCCCTTTGTGCCTTCATCGTAACTGTTTATCAATTATACCAGAGGGGAAAAGATAAGGCCTTGCCAAAATCGGCAAGGCCTTGAATTCAACTTCTCAGATTATCCGGTAGTGACATCCGGACGTTCCGTATTACAACGTGTGCTTATCCGTCAAGCCCACCATATTGGTAGCGCCACTGGCAGAGATCGGGAACTTTTTTACTGGTGTCTTTTACCTGGAGCCATGAATATCCACATCCCCGAGCAAGTATTTCGACATCAAAATCATCCCAAGTCAACCAAGTCCTATTTCCAGAGAGAACATATGCATACTCGTAGTATAACACTTTCTCCTGTGAGGGCTCACCAGCGTTTGTTACCCTTGTGTATACCATCTTATTCGTAACGGGATCATATGATTCTATCGTGCGCATTGGTACGCTGTAGCAGGGGGTGAAGGTCAACCGGTTGTTACGGTCCATAACTAGCCAGCCCGTGTTTGAGACGCCAACGCATTCGGGAACATCACCCTCTCCGTACCAGGTGGTGCGCTTGTAGATATCCTCGAGGACAGTGAAGACTTCCACAGTGGGCCAATCTTTATTACCCGCTGGGATGGTCAGGTAGTAGAACTGCTTCCCGAGATCTGAGCCTTCCAGCTTGATCATAACTTCGTTTCCAGATTTGTTGATGACCGTCAGTCGGACAATCCTGAGCGATGGCCCTGAAGCCATCAGGAAAGCCGAAATCAGCATGACAGTCACAACGAGCAACATTACTTTTTTCATCTGACATTCTCCTTTTGTGATAGTGTTTTGAACATAAAGATGTTCGTAAGTTGACAGGATTATAGCGCATCATTTAATAAAAGTCAATAGTTTTCGTAACGAAATTAAGTATTGGATTTAACAATATCTTAAAATAAGAGCTGTTTTTAGCCTGATTTCTGCCTATAGTTGCGCATGAACGGAAAAAAAGTAGGCCATGTATTAAAAGAGGATTAGAGAACCTCCTGTGTGTGTTAACATCGACAAATTTAGTACCCTTAGCATATTTAGATCTGCACTCCTTCTAACTTAGTTGTGCTGCATTATAATAGGGCACAACATATCAGTTTATGGAGAGGAATGAAGTAAAAAGCTGCAAAGTTACGGGATGCATCCAAGAATCTATAGTACAGCCAGTTTTAGAGTTAGCCGTTAGCAAATGGGAATTCAAGGAGGAGGAGCGTGAAAATGGTTCGAAATCGCCGCAGTTATGTTTTTCCAGGGGTTGTATTAATGCTTGTTTTTGCACTCAACGCCTGTAACATGCCGAGAAGGGGGACACCCACCGGACCGCCGGTTGGTTATATCTATACCTCGGCAGCGCAGACCGTACAGGCACAATTGACCCAGGTATCCCAACCGCCTGTTACTGCTGATGGTCAGAGCGTAACAACAACAGGGGTCGGGACTCCTTCACCCCAGAATCGAACCCCTACAACAACATCTGCACCCGTTATATCCCCTACCGACACTAAGCCCTGCGACCTAGCCGAGTTTATAAAGGATGTGACCGTGCCTGACAATACCGAATTCCCTCCTGGGGCGAGTTTTGAAAAAACCTGGCGCCTGCGGAACGTTGGTTCCTGTACCTGGACTCCGGCTTACGCACTCGTGTTTGAAGGACAAAACGTTTTCAACGCGCCTGCCTCGGTGCAGTTGACTACCGGTTCGGTTCCTCCGGGCGAAACGGTTGATATCACGGTGGCGCTGGAAGCTCCACAGACTGCGGGGAAACATCGCCAGAATTTTAAACTCGCAGACCCATCCGGGGGTAAATTCGGTGTAGGTGACGACGGGTCAAAACCTTTTTGGGCGCAAATTAAGGTTGTAGTGGCAGATGGGGTCGTATATGATTTCGTCGCCCGCGCTCTCGAAGCGGATTGGAAGAGCGGTGTGGGTGACACGCTCGACACCGACCTGACTTTTGGGGGATCTGACAATGATCCAAATGGCAGTGTTAAGATAAAGGACGAGGCTAAACTTGAAAACGGGAGCATCTCCGGAAAACTACTCTTGACTTATCCAAAACACGCCCAAAATGGCGTCATCGCAGGTATTTTCCCGCCCCATCTTGTCCAGAGTGGCGACCACATCATAGTCCGGCTGGGTTTTATCGCTAACCCGGATGGGACCTGCGGGAATGGAAATGTCGTCTTCCAGATCGCTTATAAAGAAGGGGATACGATTTATTCGCTCGGTGAATGGCGCAAGAACTGCGATGGCAGTCTGATGCCTGTGAAGTTAGACTTGTCCGGCTTGAAAGGTAAGTCTATCCAGATGCTCTTTCTCGTCAAAGCTGATGGCGGCTATGACGATGATTGGGCGATCTGGAACTCCCCCCGTATAGAGCGGTGAGATGGTTCTATTAAAAAGAGATTCTTCATTCCGCTTCGCTCTATTCAGGATGATCTTCCGTCACATTCATGCCGGTTTAGGATTGGCCGGCAAACGGACTTCTGCGTGGCTCACTGTTTGGGCTGTCCCAAAAGGTTTCGGTTACGACAATGCCATGCAACGGCACCCTACATATTGGTTATTTATGAGCCGGTTAATCGGAAATAACACCTAATTCAATATGTATTTAGATGATTTCCTCCCACCACTAATCTTTATACCGAATTTTTAGACAGCCCCGAGTCGTTGGGTAAACATTCCACCATCGGCAGGTATGGAAACCTGCCCTACGAAGTTTGTAGGGCGGATATCCCTATCCGCCGAATCTTTGTGTAAACCATTCAATCGGCAAGTATGGAAACCTGCCCTACGTAGGTGTTTGTAGTATGTAAGCCTACCCCACGTAGTTTGTAGAGGACTGCCCTGCTTTTGGGACAGCACCAGTTGATGCTTTGGAGACCGTTCGGAAGCATGTTGGTTAGTTAAATTTAAAGAAGGCGGTTTTCACACCGCCATTCTTATGTTTCTTGTTGGGGGACAATTCATACGCTTAAGATCGACATCATAGAATTTTGGAGACATTTTCTATGGATAAGCGTTGAGTTCCTTTAATGATTCAATAATTAATTCTCGTAACTCTCCACTGCCAGCCATATCCAGGGCTTTTCGAAAATCGCTAACTGCATTTTCGTCATCATTCAGGTTTGCATATGTGGCAGCACGTAGAAAGTATGCTTCAACGTAATAAGGGAAGAGCGCGATAGCTTCTGAAAAATCATCGATAGCCTTTTCCGATTCATTAACAGAAGAGTAGTAGTTACCGCGCGCAAGGTAGAGCTCTGGATTTTCCGGATCCAGCGCAAGTGCCTGGTTGAGATCCGCTATGGCAGATTCGTTTACGCCCCTGATTGTATGAAGCACACCCCGGTAGCGATATGCTTCTGCGTATTCAGGGTCCAATTCGATCGCTTTATCAAAGTCGGCCAGGGCGTAACCACTTTGATCATTTGCAACGTACGTAATGCCCCGATTGATATAAATTTGCGGGTCTTCAGGGTCAATTTTAAGGGCTTTTTCGAATTCGATAAATGCCTGGTCGAAATTTTCCTTTTGGGCTTGGGCAATCCCAAGGTTGCTGTAAGCTCTGGCGATGCTGTCATCGAGTGTGATAACCTGTGTGAAGTCGGCGATTGCTTCATCGTATTTTCCTAGATCAAGGTAAACCATGCCGCGTTGTAAGTATCCCTCTGGCGAGTTCGGATCGATGGTTATGGCTTGATTCAGCTCTTCTATGGCAAGGTCGAATTCGAGATAGTCAATATATTCTTGGGCCTTACTCAAATGGAGCTCGAAAGGAGGGATGGTGCTAGTTGGTGAGGGGGTTATGGCTGGTTCTAAAGTGGGAGTACCAGTCGGGGCTGGAGAGGCAGTCCTGGTTGGGGGCTGCGTGGCATCTGCTCCCTGACCGCTCTCGAACTCCTCAGGACCGATCACGATATCTCCATATTCCTCAGGTGTTGCCTGGCCGCAGGCCGCGCCGAACAAACTGATCAATATTAATATTCCTATAAATTTCACCAAATTGGATTTGGATGTCATGGTACTTTTACTCCTTCATTTCTTCATATATCTCGAAAGCTACATCTAACAGCTCTCGCAGCGGTCCCAGTAAATGGGCACATCATTATGCCACTTTTTGAGACCTGTCGCAAGGGATAAGACCTGGCTCTTAACAGTTTCTCAGATTGCTAAAGGAGTGAAATTGTCATGCTGAACGAATTGGAGCATCTTAGTGTCAGCCTGTGAGACTCTTCGCTCAGAGTGAGGACTTTTTAGAATAGCCCATGCAATTTACTATATGTTCGTCTAGTGAATTATGGAAAAGGACTCAGATCAACTTAAGCACCGCCTGGGATGCCCAGTTGAATAGAGGTTCGGAAAAAATGCTCAGAACGACCACACAAACTGCAGTCGCCAGGGCGGTGAAATACAACCAGGGCTCGCGCCTCACAACTGGCTCGCCGTCGCGCATGTACATATACACCACCACGCGCAAATAATAGTATGCTGAAACCAGGGAGGTCAACAAACCAGTCAGCGCCAGCCCGGGGAAGCCGCCCTCGATGACGGTGCGGAGCAGGTAGAACTTGCCCACAAAACCCAAGGTAGGCGGTATTCCAATGAAGGAGAGCATGGCAATCGTCATTGCAGCAGCCAATGCAGGTTGTTTTTGGCCCAGACCGGAATAATCCTCCAACGAAAGCCCATCTGTGTCTCTTCCTTCACCCATGTTGTGTTCTAATGCGATCACAACCGCCCAGGCTGCAAAACTGGTTAACATGTAAGCCAATAGATAGAAAAGCGCAGAAGCGACCGTGTCGGCTGAGACATCTCCCTGCCCGTAGGGTACTAACGCCATCATAATGTATCCGGCGTGAGCAATGCTGGAATAAGCCAGCATACGTTTGATATTTCTTTGAGCGATCGCGATCACATTTCCAATAACCATCGTTAAAGCCGCCAGAGCCCATAGGACGGGGGTCAGATCCATCGCGAGCGGCGGAAATACCAGCACGAAAATCCGCAGCAGGGCGGCGAACCCGGCTGCTTTGGCGCCCACTGCCATAAAAGCTGTGACCGACGAAGGCGCGCCTTGGTAAACATCGGGCGTCCACATGTGGAAGGGGACCACTGCGACCTTGAATCCCAGACCCACCAGGATCAATCCGGCGCCGATCACGAGAAATGAAAGGTTCACACTGCCGGAAACCGTCGCTGACACGATTTCTGTTAAGGCGGTTGAACCAGTGGCGCCGTATACCAGTGCCGTACCGTATAAGAAAAACCCGGATGCGAAAGCGCCCAGCAGGAAATATTTGAGGGCGGCTTCCTCGGAATCCGGGCGCGGCACTGCGATACCAGCTAAAACATAAAGCGGGATAGACAGCAGTTCCAGCGCCAGGAATACCATGATCAGGTCGGCTGCCGCTGCCATCAGCATCATCCCCACAATGGAGAACAGGAGCAGAACGTAATATTCGCCGCGCTCAATTCCAGATCGCATGAGGTAATCGTAAGCCACGGCAATTCCCGCCAGACCGCTGAAAAGGAAAATCACGCTCATGAATGTGGCAAACCCGTCTATCATGATCATCCCGTTGAACGCAGAGGTTGTGACTCCAGCACGGCTGATCACCAACGCCAGGGCAACCAGCAATCCCAGCGCTGCGAGCAAGGCGGTGATTCCCTTGCGCTCCTTGGGGATGAACAAATCGACCAATAAGAGCACACATGCCCATGCGGTCAGAACGGTTATAGGCATTATCAGGTTGAGGTTTACCAGCAGGTCGTTTAAGCTCATTGCAGGCTCCAGACTATTTTTACATCCCAAAGGTAAATTGCGTAGTTCATGATCGACATTATGGTATTCCGGCTACAGCGGCGGTCTGCATCGCGTTCAGAAGTTGATCCACAGAAGCGGACATTAAATTGAAGAAGGGGTTGGGATACAGACCGATCCAGAAGATCAGAATGATAAGGGGCGCCAGGGTGAGGATCTCGCGCCAATTTATATCTGACAGGACGCGGTTTTCTTCCTTTGTTACCGGTCCGAGGAACAGTTTTTGGAACATGTATAAGAGGTAGACCGCGGCCAGGATAATCCCAAGGGCAGCTAATGCAGTGAACCAGGGAGAGCCCAGCACACCGCCCGGCAAGCCCGCACCCCACGAACCAAGCAGAATTGCGAATTCTCCCACAAATCCATTTAGCCCCGGAAGCCCCATCGATGAAAGCACTACGATCAGTGTCAGGGCGCCATAGATGGGCATCACTTTCCACAAACCGCCGAAGGCATCCATATCACGTGTGTGGCGCCGTTCGTAAAGCATCCCTACGATCAAGAATAAGGCGCCGGTGCTGATACCATGGTTTATCATTTGAAGGATGCCGCCCTGCACACCTTGTGAATTGAGGGCAAACAATCCCAGCATCACAAAGCCCAGGTGACTGACAGATGAGTAGGCGACCAACTTCTTGACGTCCTTTTGAGCATAAGACACAGCAGCGCCGTACAAAATGCCGATGACTGCCAGGGCAGCCACCCACGGCGCAAGCTTTATGGAAGCTATAGGGAAGAGCTGGAGATTGAAGCGCAGAAAACCGTAGGTGCCCATTTTTAGCAGTACACCGGCAAGGATTACCGATCCAGCAGTAGGTGCTTCGACGTGCGCATCCGGCAACCAGGAGTGCAGAGGCCACATCGGTACTTTGATTGCAAAAGCCGCTCCGAAAGCCAGGAACAACCAGAACTGCAAGTTGGGTGGAATGCCGCCCATTGCAGCCAGTTCGGGGACATTAAATGTGCCTTTATATATACCCAGCCACAGGATTGCCAGAAGCATCAGGATAGATCCCGCCATGGTGTATAGAAAGAACTTGATTGCTGCATAAATGCGTCTTTTACCACCCCATATGCCGATTAACATATACATCGGCACCAGTGTGAATTCCCAGAAGACGTAGAATAAGAACAGATCTTGCGCCAGGAAAACTCCCAGCATTCCCATTTCGAGGAACAGGAAAAATATCATGAATTCCTTCACCCGGTCTTGTACCGCAGTCCAGGTGGAAAGGATGGATAATGACGTCAGTAACGTGGTAAGCAAAATCAAGAGGATGCTCAAGCCGTCCACACCCATAAAGTAAGAGATGTTCCACCCGGCGACCTGGATCCATGGGATATTTACGACCATCTGGAGATCCGGGTTGGCTGGGTTGAATTGGACTAATATGGCTAGTGAGATGCCAAAAGTGATCAGCGAAGTGATTAGAGCCACCCAACGCGCATGTAACTTCTGGTCAGCGCGCAGAAAAAGCAGCACCACGATGCCAATCACGGGGAAGAATGTGACCAAGGTCAAGGGGTCGATGTAATAATTCATATCTTGTCCTCCAGCGGTTCACACGGTAGTTGCCGACCGATCGCCGCTAACTGCGTTTTATCCCTTTCCCCAGCGCCTATCTCCTTGATTGAGGGGAGAATTTGATCGGGGGGATAAGGGTAACGAATCAACGTAATATCAAGTATCCAAGAATTAGAACCACACCAATAAAAAACGATAGGGCATAATTGCGCACGTAGCCGGTCTCAATGACACGCCATTTGGCCGAGGCTCGTTTCACAGAGTCGCCCAGTTTATTGGCTATGGCGTCGATCACACCAAGATCGATCCGAATCGAAAACACCTGTGTAAGTTTGTTGTAACCTCCAACGATCACGGTGTCGTGTAACCAGTCGTGCCAGAAACGCCAATCGACCACGTCTGCCAGGAAATGAGCCAGGGAGACGTACGGGTTAATGATGATCGTCCAGTACAATTCATCCACCCACCACGCGTTATTCAGAGCGGTGAATACAGGACCGAGGATCGGGCGCAGCGGATCGTCCGGTCGCTTGTCGGGAGGCAGTTCCTGCATGGTTTGATACTTGCGTCCGTAGAGCAGCCAGGCTAAGAAAATGGCCACCAACACCAGGAATGAGCTTATCCCGGCTATTTGAAGTGAAAATTCGGCTGCGTGCAGGTGCCCCAGGCTGTCTTCCAGCCAGTGCGTAAATGAGTGCCATATCGGAAGGTTGAGCGCGCCGCCTGTCGCGGCAAGGGCGGCCAGGATGATCAACGGCACGGTAATGATCGGGGGGCTTTCGTTAGCATGTTCGGCGGGGAGACTGCGCGGCTTGCCGAACCAAACCATCAGGATCTGGCGTCCCATGTAGAAGGCGGTCAGGAAAGCCGCAGCGAGCATCATCCAGTAAGCAAGTGGGTTGAAATTAGCTGCATCCGTCAGAATCTCGTCCTTCGACCAAAACCCTGCCAAAGGCGGGATGCCTGTCAGGGCGATAGCGCCGATCAGATAGACCCAGAAGGATATCTTCATACGGTTTTTCAAACCACCCATGTTGCGCATGTCTTGGGGATTGAAATGGAGGCCATTTTCATCCATTGGCAGCTTGAGCTGTGAGTTGTGCTCCAAATGATGGTGGGCGTGTTCCAGACCTAATATGACCGAGCCGGCGGAGAGGAACAGCAGGGCTTTGAAAAAGGCGTGTGTCACCAGGTGGAACATTCCTGCAACATAAGCTCCCATTCCCACTGCAGCCACCATAAATCCCAATTGGCTGATGGTTGAATAAGCCAGCACCTTTTTGATGTCGAATTGCCCAACTGCGATTGTTGCTGCAAGCAGTGCTGTTGCGGCACCAACCAGCGCCACGATGTTCTGTACCTGAGGGACTAGATTGTACAGTGCGGCGGAACGGGTGATCAGGTAAACACCGGCGGTCACCATGGTGGCAGCATGGATGAGCGCAGAGACTGGGGTAGGACCAGCCATGGCATCCGGAAGCCAGACGTAGAGCGGAATCTGTGACGATTTTCCGGTCACTCCCAACAACATGAGCAGAGTGATCGCCACTATTGCCGCTGGAAATAAGGACGCAACTTCGGGCGCAAGTTCAAAGACTGCATTGAATTCAAATGTGCCAAAAATCCAGAACATGATAAAAGCTGCGAGGATGAAGCCGAAGTCACCAATGCGGTTGGCTATGAAGGCCTTTTTCCCGGCGACGGCGTTGCCAATTCCGTTTTCGCCCTTGTCATACCAGAAGCCGATCAGCAGGTAAGAGCAAAGGCCGACACCTTCCCAGCCCACGAACAGCATCAGGTAATTATCGGCGCTGACAAGGATCATCATCATGGCAATGAACAGGTTCATGAAGACGAAAAAGCGCTGGTAGCGACCCGGATCGCCTTGAAAGCGGACATCGTCGTGCATGTACCCGATAGAATATATGTGGATCAATGTGCCGACTCCTGCCACTACCAGCATCATCGTCACTGATAGCGTATCCACCTGGAAACCCCAGTTGATGTTAAGCTCACCGATGGTGATCCAATCCACTATTGGAACGACTGCGCCTTCGGGATAGCTCAGGAGAGAGATGCCTAATAACACGGCAACCACGAACGAAAGCCCGGCGGCGGCGCTCGCTAACCATCCGATAGCTTTCTCGCTCATTCGACCACCGAAAGCCGTGTTGACCAGCAGACCTATCACCGGGAATAAAACAACCAAGGGCACCAGGTAAAAGAACTGCGGACCGCTTGATACTGCTTCACTCAACCACATAGGCGTACCTCAAAAAAACTCAGATTGTTGACCCTGTTTAGATGATCGTTGATTGAAAATCGGCAATTCGCTGAAAATCCAACAGGATTCTTTAACCATGCAGGCTGTTTATCTGATCGACATCGATGCTTTGTTTATTCCGGAAGATAGCTACGATCAATGCAAGACCGACAGCAACCTCCGCAGCGGCAACTGCCATGACAAAGAAAACGAAAACTTGCCCGTCCAGGGATTGGTACATACGGGCAAAAGCAATAAACGCCAGGTTTGCGGAATTCAGCATTAATTCGACAGACATGAAGATGATGATCGCGTTGCGCCGGACAAGGACTCCTAGAATACCTATAGTGAATAAAATCGCGGATAAGCTGATAAAGTATTGAATGGGGACCATTAATCACCTCCACCTGCTGCAAGGCTATGCGATAAGGACCTGTTGGTCACGTTTTTGCTTTGGGTTCTCTTTTACCCGTCAGTACGATTGCGCCGATCATGGCAACCAGGAGTAGAACAGAGGTCACTTCGAATGGAAGCAGGTACTTGTTAAATAGGATTTCTCCAATTACTCCCGGTGTTCCAAAACCTAATTGGGTGGGGCTCACTTGGGGCAGCGTCGTTGGACGGATGAAGATCACATAAGCGGTCAGAGCCAGCAGTAACAGCCCTGGTATGATGGCTAAAGTTTGCTGCCATGGCAATGCCGAGCCTTTGCGCAGTTGTTCGACGCCAAGCAGCATGATTACGAATAAGAACAGAACCATGATCGCACCGGCATAGACGGTGATCTGTGCAAGGGCGATAAATGGGGCACCTAATAGCAAGTAAAGTACGGCAACGGTACAGAAATTAAGGATCAGGTTGAGAGCCGAATAGACGGCACTTCTGCTCAACAGCATCCCAAGCGCAGAAGCGACCGCTACGATGGCTAATATTATAAACAGGATCATGTCAGGGATCATTGTCCACTCCATTTTGATCGCTAGAATTTGGTTTTCTCTCGAGAATATGTTCTGGTGGGGCAATTTAACCAAAGGTCATAGCAATCTATAATCATCAATCTGCCGGGTCTTTCATTTCAGGTACAGAACGAGTAAATACACCAGGCTTGACTTCCCTAGGTGTTGAACTGCCGCCTTCCGGCACCACTTCAAGCAGCATTTCTTTCGTATAAATTGCATCGTGGCGGTCCGAAAATGACAGTTCGTAATTGTCACCCAAAACAATTGCCTCAGTCGGGCAGGCATCCTCGCAATAGCCGCAGTAAATGCAGCGCAGCATATTTATCTCGTAGGTGCTGGCGTAACGTTCACCCGGAGAGAAGCGCTCTGCGTCTGTATTCTCAGCCGATTCAACGAAGATTGCATCGGCTGGGCATGCCGCGGCACACAAAGAGCATCCGATGCATTTCTCCAAACCATTGTCATAGCGGTGAAGAGAGTGACGTCCTTTGAAGCGCCGGTACACCGGTTGTCTCTGATCCGGATATTGAATTGTTACTGGCTTGTTAAACATCTCGCGCCAGGTAGTATACAAACCGCGAGCAAGCTCAATCGCAAACATTACCTACCTCCAAAAATGGTGGTGCAACCAAACAGGCATAAGGTCTAACGGATGACTCCAGGGAACAGGATAATTAAGGCACCCGTTAATAATACATTCAACACAGCTAATGGCAGCATGATCTTCCAACCAAATGCCATCAGGCGGTCATAACGAAAACGCGGCCAGGTTGCGCGCACCCAAATAATGCCGAATACTAGAATGAACACTTTTATAAAAAGGTAGACCGGTCCCAGCCAGGGTATTTGATCCACGAAGGGACCAAGATAGCCGCCCAGGAAAAAGGTGGCTGCAAGAACGGCAACAACTATCATTTTTATGTATTCGGTCATCATGAACAACGCGAACTTCATCCCCGAATACTCAGTGTGGTAACCAGCGACTAATTCCTGTTCAGCCTCAGGCATGTCGAACGGAACGCGGTTAATTTCCGCTAAGGTGGCGATCAAGAAGATAATAAAACCAATTGGTTGATAGATGAAAAACCAGCCCATGCGTCCCTGGGCGTTAACAATTTCGTTAACGCTCATTGAGCTGGCTAATAAAATGGGGCCAATAAAAGCTAAACCCAGTGCGAGTTCATAGCTGATCACTTGAGCCGTGGCACGAATACCACCCATCATGGCGTATTTGTTATTCGATGCCCAGCCTGCCAGTACCATTCCATATACAGTAATGGATGTTACTGCGGTAAGGTAAAGAATGCCCACGCTGAGATCTCCAGCGATGGAGAGCGTGATTTCTCGTCCAAACAGGTTTACTGTACCGCCAAACGGCACCACTGCCAGGATGGTCAGGGCTGGAAGAACGGTAATAACTGGGGCAAGGATAAATAACAGCTTATCTGCCTTGGCGGGGATCAGTTCTTCTTTAAAAATCAGCTTCACACCGTCGGCAACAGGTTGCAGTAAACCTTTGGGTCCGGCGCGATTTGGGCCATAACGGACCTGCATGCGAGCCAGGACTTTGCGTTCGAGGTAGGTCGTATATGCAAAGCCGATAAGTAAAATCAGCAGCATGAGGACCGCTTTGATTATCCATTCCACTATCAGACCATATTCCATTTAATATCCTCAATGATCGTTAAATCAAGTTGCCAGTATTGCCATTTCCTTTTACGCTTATGCAAGCAGTCAATATTTGTTATTCTGTCCTCCTGATCTCAACAGGTGTCGGTTTATCTATCGGAATTCCGAAACTGCGCGGCACGAGCACAACCCGCTCGGGAAGTTCCTGGTCTAAACGAGCCTGTACCACAACAGTTTGCCCCGCGGCTACCCTATCAGGTGAGTCAGACTCGCGGTTTGCCACGGTCATATGCACCACATCCCCATCCTTAATTCTTAGCATTTCCGCGTCATTTACGTTAAGCACAACATAAGGTTCACTAATGCGTTCGTGGAGCAGTTGGGAAGGCATCAATGTCTTTCCCCGGTCGTATAGACGCGTAACCGGAAAGGCGATCTGCCCAAGTTTTGGCATGCGTATAAATTCTACAGTTGTGCCCGCAAGCCTGGTGGTTGATGGGGTATCGCTGGTATTTAGCGCAAGCTGCATGCCTAACCCACCTGTATTTTCGTATGATGTACCACCGTAATAAAGGTCATCCCTACCAACAATTGGCCATTGTTCATGAACCTGAGCCAGTTTCAAGTAGGTCTGGTCACTAAATGCAGGCACCGTTTCAGCCATCTGATTGAACACCCTCGTTGCGCTTGAGGCTGTTATTCGGGCTTCCGAATCAATCTGTAATGTGATCATAGCAGTTATAGCGAAGTCGGGTAATGGGCTTTCCAACACCTCGTCTCCGGCTATGAGAAGGGGGGCTTTGTTTGTGCTCGGGCTTTCCGCACGGCTGGCGAGTGCCGTTCTTGGGGGAATAACGGGATAAAAACGTTGCGCACGTCGTTCGCCAGAAGTGAAACTGCCATCACGCTCGATCCATGATTGAGCAGGCAGGACAACGTCAGCCAGGCGGGCGGTCTGAG
>CBFDCK010000029.1:0-27680 GCA_965603285.1 uncultured bacterium | reverse complement strand
GCAAAGAACCAGAATTGGGTCAGGAACGGCAGCGCATAGCGTACATCGCGGTACTGCACATTGAGCGCCGAGAACCACAGCCCGACACCCATGGCGCACAGCAGCGCCAACAAGACAAAGGCTGGCAGAGTCAAAATGCGCCAGGAAAGGGGTATGCGGAATAGCAGCAGCATACCAATCAGAATTACGAAGGAGATGGCAAAATCCATCAGTCCCGCAGCCATACTGGATAAAGGCACTACCAGACGCGGGAAATATACCTTAGTGATTAAGTTGCGATCGGCTATCAGACTTTCGCTGGACTGGGTTAAGGCGAAGGCGAAAAGCTGCCAGGGGAGTAAGCCCGTGTATACAAAAATCGGATAGGGCACGCCACCGGAGGGCAAATTCAAGAAATAGCCAAACAGCAGGCTGAATAAGCCCATAGTCAGAAGGGGCTGTAATACCGCCCAAGTAGCTCCCAAAACGGTCTGCTTATAGCGCACCTTGATGTCGCGCCAGGCAAGGAAGTAGAAAAGCTCGCGGTAATGCCAGAGATCACCTAGCTCCAAAGAGAACAAGCCCTGCGAAGGGCTGATTAGAATTTCAGATTCGTCGAATTCTGTTGGCACCAGTTCTGTTTCTACGCTCATCAGCTAGCCATTTGGGTTGGATACAATGTAGTCTCTTGTATTCTATACATGTGTTTATATCAAATTTTTTATCATTTTTACCTCTGAGCTGTTGTTTTGCTTTTGACCATCAGAGAGGCAAGTCTTAATGGGATACAAGATGGTTAAATCTATAATATAGACTTCAAAATCGCATTAACCCTCCTGTAAAGGTGGTTTTGGATATTATGTTTTTACCCAGGAATTGTTATAATCAATCATACATGCAATGATTGTGCCACAAAATGTAAAAAAAATCCTGGAAATCGCTGTTAGTTTTACTACATCCTGCCCCTGTTATTCTTCCTTTTAGGTTGCTTCATTCACTAACAGCTCGTTTATCATTACTCCGGCTTGACAAGTGTGCACGCCGAGGGCGTAGACGATGTCTATATCTCCTTTCGCTGCGGCTGGAATCATGCAAATAATAACAATTTAAGCTGGAACGAATCAGGCTACCGCAGGACGGAGTGCTTCACTGACCCATTATGTATGTACAAGAGCGCAGCCTTGTCTCTGCTTGTTAGGAAAGATTTGGTTTACCCTTTCGGGATTAGGGAGCGGGGTCTTCGGACTTGGATTGCCCTGTCGATCCAGCGAGATATGGGTCGTTTCGATTATGGCTCACCAAAATCCAATGACCCGCTACTAATACTCAGTCAAGCGCTGGAGGTAGAACGATCACGCTACGGTGTTTATGCGACCTTTTCATTCCAGGATACAAATTTTATTTCAGGTCCAGAATCGATCAGCATGTGGGTGGATTACCGGCACCTCCAGGATACAGTTCAGCGCCAAGTAACTCAACAGCAGTGGGATGCAGCAATAGCAAGTGGCGATCATTTTATTTGGTCTATTGTCTCCAAACCAGTCTATGTGTCCAAAAAATAGCCCGTAACTGGTCAATTCGATAGTGGCACATAGCCACTTTCTTCAATTAATTCCTGCCCCTCTGGTGTCAGCATCCAATCTCTGAGCTGGAAGGCTATATTACCGGCTGAAAGATCGCCACGAATAACGGCATAAACCTCTGTAGTAAGTGGATATTCTTTGGATTGGATGCTCTTAGAATTTGGTTTGATGCCATCTATCCCCACCAGCTTAACATGCTCCTCTGGAGCCATGTTCTGCTCGTAATAGTACACTGAATAACCGATTCCTGCAGTTTCCTCGGATACTGCGTAAAAGGGCGCGATCATCTTGGGAAGAACCATTTCGGGGACGTCTATCATGGGTAAATCTCCCATCACAAGCGCGCGCATCAATTCCTGGCTGCCCGAGTTTTCGTTGCGCTGGTAAGGATGGATCTCTTCGTCCCGACCAGCGACCTGATCCCAATTAGTTATCTCGCCAGTATAAATTCTTTGAATTTCAGATTTTGTGAGCTGTTCGACCGGGTTAACTTCATTCACAATAAACACGAATGCATCTAAGGCAACTGGCTCTGGTGCAAGCCGGACTCCAAGGGAGTTCGCCAGGTTTAATTCATCCAAAGAGGGCAGCCTAGCCACCAGGATCAAATCCGCTTCCTTGTTAATAAGATTGAGATATGCATTGTGGGTGCCATGATGGCCAATCGCAGGAAATTCTCCTTGAAAGTTGGTCAGATTAGGCAAGATGCTTCTGGAACCATCCATGGTCTCCATCCAAATACATGGCACTCCCATTATCTTACATGCCAACATCGCCCCTACTGGAGAAGTAGAGGTTGAGCCATCCATGGCTGGATAATTCCCCGTTGTGATTTGGGGCAGGGGAAAGGATGTCGTGGAAACCCCGACTTCTTCCGTGGGAGATTCTTTGGAACAGGAAACGAGCAATAAAAGAATAAGGAGAAGACTTAACAAGTGCACCGCATGTGAAGTTAAACTACTGAGAAAAAAACGGTCATTCATTTTAGCTCCTTACAGATTTCTGTATTGTTAGGTTATAAAATAAAGGAAATACATCGCTCCCAGGAGAATAAACGGACCATACGGAAAAGCCGTTCCGAGTCGATAACGACGGGTGAGCAGCATGACCAACAAATATCCCAAACTGAATACTCCTGCCGCAATGATGGTTAGGGTCAAGCTTTGGATGATCTCTGGAAAGCCAACCATTAAACCGATCACCGCGCCCAGCAACACATCGCCGAACCCCATTGCAGCTTCATTCAGGTCCGATTGTCTCCAGCGGTGCATCAACCAAACAAACAAATACCCAAATATATAGAGAATCAACATAAAGGTTAACCCAGATAGCCCGCCGATCAGAGTTGGTAATATACCGTTTCGTAGAATGCCGCTGATCAAACCCAAAATCAGCCCTACGATGATGAGTATATTTAGGATCAGGCGATGTTCCTGGTCGATGATCCAAACAATCCCAAAATAAATAAGGATAATCAATCCAATTCCAAAGCCTAAATTTGAGGGGGGAAATAACCAGATCCATACTGCGGCTGTGACGTATATGAATTCAACAAGCCAGGTTCTAGTAGACCGCCTATGACCACAATGCAGACATCTTCTTGGCCAGAAAAAATAATTCCCAGGCGATTGAGGAGCTTGGCAGTGGAGACAGATTGGGGCAGCAAGCCAGGGCTTTACGGGCAGGATATCCGACAGGTAGTTAACCAGTATCCCGCAGATCCAGCCAAGTAAGGCAATAAAAAGTATTTGAAATCCGATAATTGACATTAGTGATTAAGTGACAAAATTGTGTGTCTGCGAACCGTCGAAGCTTGCGGAGACGGTGTGGCAATCTCCTCACAGCCAAGTTGGAGATTGCTGCAGCCGGTATCCAGAGAACGTTGGGCAGTAAAGAACACTGGGCAATACAGAACATTGCTGCGGCAACAAAGAGCGTTGCTTAACGTTTCGCAATGAAAGATAAGTGGATTTCCTCATAATAACAATCTTCCTTTCATGAAGACAGAGCACTAGATCTCTAAGGTCTTCCGACCAAGGTGGTAATCATGCGCTGGATATTTAATGGCTGTCCAGAAAGCAAGACCTGAGCTCGAAACATACGGGCGACCACACGCAAGATTAAAAATGTTGTCATAATTATCAGAGATAAAGATAAAATGATCTGCCAGGGCGGGACATCTACGGTTGCCAGACGGGTCAACATTGTAACCGGAGCGGTGAGCGGGAAAAGGCTTAAGCCGGTAGCCAGGACGCCGTTGGGATAGCGCATAAAGACAGTAATTGTTAACAAGGGAATCATCATTGGCAGGAGTAAAACAAAAGCAAGTTGGGAAGCTTCGCGCAGATTGGAAGCAAGACCCCCAATGGAGGCCATTAAACTAGCATACAACGCGTATCCAAGGACGAAGTATACAAATGCCCAGACGAAAAAATTTGGTTGCAGTTGGAATTCAAAGGGCATTTGTATGCTCCTGCCGCCCAGGCGCAGCAATGCATAGCCTGTTCCAATCCAAACAGCGGTCTGGATAAGACCCACCACCCCCAATCCGAGGATTTTGCCGGATAATATTTGTTGGGGAGTGAGAGAAACCATCAGCACCTCCAGCATTCGGTTCTGCTTGTCTTTTGTGATACTACTAAGCAGTAAACTTGCAGACATCAGGATTGTAATATAGAAAAATAATGTAATCCCAAAAGGTAGGAAGAAGGTGAGAGGATTTTCTTGAGGGCGTTGGGGTCCTTCTTCAAGCAATATAATTTGCAAATCTAGTGGAGATTTTAATTGGTTTGCCAGATGGGTGTCTCCCCCCAACAGATTTACTTGTAAAACCCACTGGATCAAGTTCGCCCCCGTTTGAGTGGACAAGGGATTGAAGTCAGGTCGTACAATCACGATCTCACCCGTTTTAATATAATTTTCCGGGATCAGATAATAAAGGCGAATTTTGCCCCCCTCTAGAGCCTTTTTAGCCGCCGCTTCATCGGGAAAAGCTTGCAGGGCGGTTGCTGGGACAGACTCAGGGATCGAGCGAATCAGACCGCTGTAGTCCACGTATCCTTCGGATCGGCTTTCAAGCTCTTGGGTATCAACGGTTTCGGACGCTGCAAGTCGATCTACACTCGCTCGGAAGGTGTTGGATTTCAGCAGGACTGCAATACCAAAGATCATGAAGGCGATCAATGATATTCCAATAGTTGTATACTGGAATGACCGTCGTCCGAGCGTAGTTATAACTTCGTGTTTCAGCACAAGCAGGAATTTTCGCATTAGATTCCCGGTTTTATCCAGAGCGGTTAAATAATTCGCGCCAGGTCAGGTGACGTCCATATTGCAGCATTCCCTGGCGGAATGCGCTCCCAGCCAACCAGACTAAAAACAACACACAAGTGACCTGGATCAGCAGGCTGAGCAGAATCTGCCAGGTTGGGATCACAGCCAGGCTGGTACGCATGATTAAAGTAACCGGTGCAGTGAATGGCACAAAGGTCATGATGACGGCAAGCGAACTATTTGGATTGTTCAGTATCTGAAAGGCGAATAGATATGGAATGATGAATGGGATGGAGAATGGGCCGGTAATTTGTTGACCTTCAGTGGCTTCGGTAACAATTGCTCCTGCCGTTGCAATGATGGCTGAAATCATAACAAAAGCCAGTAGCAAGGTAACAACCATCAAGGCTACCATTCCAATGGGAATATTGATATCCATCATCGAGTTGTTGGATTCTCCCCAGATACTAATACCCAAGAGGATCAATCCAAACCAGACCAATAGCTGGGTGATTCCAATAGCAACAATAGCTGTTATTTTGCCAGCCATCATTTTTGATGGAGAGAGCGAGGTGATTATCACTTCCATGGTGCGATTCTCTTTTTCGTCGGTCATGGCTTGCATCAAATACCCCGAAGTGCTTAGAATAGCCAAAATAAACACGAAAAAGGCAAGAAGCGGTGTGAACAGTTTGATCTTATCCTGTTCACTGAACTGGCGCCTGCCATCGACAGCGCGAACAATCAATTGATTGCCTTGATTGAGCCTTTGAACAATTTCGGGTGGTTGATCTGCTAATAATTTGGCGCGAACCATGTTTTCAAATTGGCTATGAGCACCAATACCAGGCGGCTCGAGGGCTACAAACCTCACTTGGCTCGATTGTATGTAATCTTCTTCCAGCACGTAATAAGCCTGGATTTGTTTGGCGGTTAGATCCGCTTCGGCCTCAGCTTCCGTATCAAACTTTAAGATCTGGGAAGAAGATCCGGAAGTGCTAGCCATTAAACCAGAATGATCTACATAACCAATTGGTCCTTGGTCTTGTCCCAGACGAACTATTAATATAACAACAAAAAGTGCTACGGCCATAAATGCGGGCAAACTCAATAGAGGAAAGATAAAACGCCAGCGGAAAACATGGCGGGTGTATTCATGGACGACCACATGCCAGAATTTGCTCATGAACTACTTTGGGCTCCCTCGACAACACGAATAAAGATTTCATCCAGGGTAGGGATGGCAATCTCGAATTGCTCAAGTTTCACATTTTGTTTGACCAGGTGTCTCAGAACTTCCTGTGGGCTGACCCCTTGGGCTAATTCCAGACGCGTAGCCGAGTTATGGGTTTCGGTAGAAATAACACCGGGGATCGTCCCCGGTTCACCTACTGTGCGCACCCAGACAGCATGACCGGAGAACTCCTGGCGGATTTCATCCAGTCCGCCATAAAGAATCACCTGACCGAAATTCATAAGCATAATCCGGTCGCAAAGTTCCTCGACCTGGTTCAACTGGTGGGTTGACATTATGATGGTTTTACCCTGATTGTGTAATTCCAGCAGCATGGCTTTTATCATCTTAGTATTGAGAGGATCCAGACCGATGAATGGTTCATCAATAATGATAAGCTCTGGTTGGTGCAGTATAGTGGCTATGACCTGAGCTTTTTGCTGCATTCCCTTGCTGAGTTCTTTGACTTTCTTTTTCCTGTAATCCTCCAGATCGAAACGCTCAAGATACTCAATCGTCCGCGTTCGCGCTTCTGCTTGTGAGATCCCTTTCAGGGATGCCAGATAGATTAATCCGCTCTCCAGAGAGATATCCTGATACAAGCCGCGTTCTTCCGGCATGTAGCCGATGCGATCTTTCTTGGCTTCGTCAATAAGACCCCCCAGCACTGTGATTTGACCTGCGTCTGGCTTCAAGATATCTAAAATCAACCGAATAAGGGTGGTTTTACCGGCGCCGTTCGGTCCGAGCAGACCGAAGATTTCACCTTCTTCGACCGTGAATGAGACATCATCCACAGCCCAGAGGGAACCGAAGCATTTGGTTACATTCGAGATTTGGACAGCAGGCATATTCAAAGCCTTTCTGAGGATAACACTTTGAGGATTATACCTAAGAATTGTGCCAACGTGGAGTTCATCCTGAGCCTGGGAGTGACCTCTCAGTATGACATCAATGGAGATTATATAATAATTTTATAAGGTTGAATGGGTATTATTTATAATATCAAACAGGGCGCGATATACTATCAAACCCATTGAAACAGGTTGCCTCACACGGGGCATAACATGCTTTAGCATGTTTGTCGATCGATAGGTAGCCTGTGAATTAATTATCAAACCTGCTTAAGCAGGTCAATGATGTTTTTATTAAACCTCTGGACGGGTGATAGGGTATACTTATTAGTCTCGTTTTAATTATTGGCATCATCGCTTTTGCGTTAAGAACATGTGTCTGTTCCGCATGGCTTTTCATCCGACAAAAAAAAATTATACTAATACATAGATAATCTTAGAACAAGACCGGATCGCAACCTTATAATGTTTATTATGGGATGCCGTCCAGTAGACAATCGACGAAGGAGCTCTGTGATGACAAAAAGAGTGGCAATTCTTACGGGTGGCGGGGATGTACCCGGATTGAATATGGGATTAAAAAGCCTGGTCTATCGTGTTATCGATCTAGGATTCGAGCCTATCGGTGTGCGGAAAGGATGGGAAGGTCTGATCAATTACAATCCGCATGATCCATCCACATACAGCGATCACTTTATCGAATTGACCAAGAATATAGTGCGCCCCATTGACCGTACACCAGGTTCGTTTCTACATTCTTCTCGTATAGATCCGCGCCATGTGCCCTCCGAGAAGGTGCCGGATTTCCTTCGTGAGAAAAAAACCACAACCCAGGACCTGACCGGACATATCATGGATGTGGTGACACGGCTAGAATTCCGAGCACTGATCGTCATCGGCGATGACGATATGCTCCACTACGCCGCTTACTTGAGCCAGCAGGGGTTACCAATCATCGCCATACCGAAAACGGTCCACAACAACATCCACGGCACTGATTACACATTAGGTTTCAGCACTGGTTTGGCGCGCGGGGTGTCATTCATCCATGAACTGCGCGCTTTAGCTGGCTCTCGAGAACAGATCGTCGTTATCGAGACCTTTGCCGCTGAATCCGGATACAGTACGCTGCTGATGGCATTGTTAGGTGGGGTCGATCGTGTTGTCATCCCAGAAGTACCATATGATCCAGAAAGGCTGGCTGGGCTAGCAATGCAGGACAAGCACCAAACACCGGCAAATTACGCGGTTTTACTCGTTTGTGATGGGTCTCAACTTCAAACTGAAGCAAGCGAGAAATATGCCCAATTCATAGCATCAAATAACCACGCCAGAAGCGGAATGGCGGCTGCCAGATTGATCAGCCACATTATTGGTGAAGAAGTGTTCTACCAACCGCTGACATACTTGCTGCGCACAGGCTTTCCCGATGGTCAAGATTTGCTGGGTGGGACGAACTTCGCATTTCTAGCGGCTCGTCTCCTGGAGGAAGGCAAATTTGGTCGCATGACCGCCTTCGTGCAAGAAAAGATGTGGACAGATGTAGATCTTAATTTAGCCATTGAGGGTGTAAAAACCGTCGATGTGAATGCATGGTACGACAAGGAAAATTACAAACCCAAGCTGTCTTTGATCTGGTCGATGGAAAATAAATAAGCATTCACCCAAAGAAGGAGTCAGGCTTATGAATGCTGCAGGTGCCAAAACAAAAGCGAACACAAACGGAAATAACCATATCGTTGAGGTCATCGATGTGGTAAAGAGTTTTCCGGTTGGGGATGGGGAGGTCACCGTCCTGAAAGGACTATCACTGGACGTCGAAAATGGAGAGTTCATATCCATCGTGGGACCGTCCGGCAACGGAAAATCAACTCTGTTAAACATGATCACCGGCATCGACAAACCCACCGATGGCGAAGTGATCGTGACCGGTCGTGAAATCCAAAATTTAAGCGAGAATAAGTTGGCTGCCTGGCGCGGCGAACACGTGGGGATCGTCTTCCAATTTTTCCAGATGCTGCCTGCCTTGAGTCTCCTTCAAAATATCATCCTGCCAATGGATTTCGCCAAAAAGTACAGCAACAGAGAGAAACGTGAGCGGGCGATGCACTTGTTGGAAATTGTGAATCTGGCTGACCAGGCCAATAAGTTGCCCAGCATGGTTTCTGGCGGACAACAGCAGCGCGCAGCAATTGCCCGAGCTCTGGCTAACGATCCGAACCTTATTGTGGCTGACGAGCCAACCGGAAATCTGGACACTCGCTCCGCAAACGACGTATTCGATCTGTTCATAAAATTAGTTGACCAGGGTAAGACCATGATCATGGTCACCCACAACAAGGAATTATCCCGCAGGGTGCCGCGTGTAGTTGAAATCATCGACGGGAAAATAGCCCGCGACGAATATGTCGGTGGGGCTGAATGGACAGGTTATTAAGGTTCATAGGACTTGACTAAAGAGAAATGGGCGCTCTAAAATATAAAATACTGCGTGATCTGTGGGGACATAAGGGTCGCACCCTACAAATCATGCTCATCATCGGTCTGGGTACAGCCGCAATTGGGATGATTCTGGGAACTCGCAACCTGATCATCCCGTCTATGGAGGAGATGTGGCAATCAATTGATGCGCCCTCGATATTTCTATTTGTGGGACCTCCTGTAAGTGAGGATGAACTTCATGTGTTGAGTAGAGTGGATGGGGTTTCGGAAATCGAAGGATTCAATTCCGCCACAATAGAATGGCGTTTGAACCAAGAGGATGAATGGCAACAAGGTGGACTCAACGCACGGGCTGACTATCAAAACCAGAAGCTGAATAAATTGGAACTGATCGAGGGTGAATGGCCTGCAGATGAGAATATGCTGGTTGGTCAAGATGCTGAAACCTTCTTTGGGATTCCCAAACACGGCTCAATCTATTTGAGGGTTGATGACCATGAATACGAGGTGCAGCTTGAGGGCATGATCTACAATATGTTCACACAACCCGCATATTTCGGGGGAACGGCGCAGTTTTATACAGATGTGGACAACTTTGAGCGGCTGGTTGGTCACCGGGACTTCAATCAGCTCTTTGTTTTAGATAATAATCCCGTTTATGATGAAGAAGTGACCACCGAAATAGCTGACCGCTTGAGTGATAAATTAGAGCAGCAGGGCAAAGATTCCGGACGAATGATCACAAATCCCAATAAACATTTCTTCCAAGACCAGTTGGACGGGCTGTTCTTGCTGTTAGGGGTTTTAGGAGCACTGTCCCTTGTCTTAGGTCTGTTGCTGGTATACAACACGATAAACGCTTTTATCTCGCAGCAAGTAGACCAAATCGGTGTTATGAAAGCTATAGGAGCGCGATCCTGGCAAATTCTGCGCCTCTATTTGACTACAGTATTCGCATATGGGATTTTAGCGTTGTTTGTGGCGCTGCCTCTCGGTATCTTTGGCGCCTGGGGGATCACTAGTTGGTTGATTGGCAGTTTCGGCGCTGATTCTGGCGATTTTACAATTTCGACCGACGCAGTTGTGATAATGACCGTCATCGCCATTCTTGCGCCGCTGCTGGCAGCGTTGATTCCTGTTTTTTCAGGTTCACGCATCACAGTCAGGGAAGCAATCAGCACATACGGTTTGAGCACCAGTACCGGCTTGATAGAACGCCTGCTCGCTAAAGTAAAAAATATCTCCCGGCTGCTATTGATCACCATCAGCAGCACCTTCCGGCATAAAAAGCGGGTCTTGTTATTAGAAATAGGATTAGTGCTGAGCGGCTTGATGTTCATGATGGTAGTCAGTGTGCGAGATTCGGTTGTTTTTACCATTCAGGATGTCTTATTTTCGATCTTAAACGCCGACATCACAATGGTTTTTGAAGAACCTTACCGTATAAACTACTTAGAGGAAATCACTCTGGCTCACCCTGATATTAAAGCTGTTGAGATGTGGGGGTTCGCCAGCGGCAGCATACGCCCTGCAGGGCAGGATGAAACAGAGGACGATGAAGAGACGTCTTTGTTTGGTGTGCCCTTGCCAACCCAGCTTTACGGATATCAACTGCGAGAAGGTCGCTGGTTGACTCCTAACGACGGCTTTGCATTAGTGCTTAATCAGGACCTGGCGGAGGATGCGGGGGTCAGTGTTGGTGACTGGATCACCGTGAAGTACGGCGAGAAACAAGAAAGGGACTGGCAAGTCGTCGGTCTGGTGTTCGATCCGATCCTGACAACTGTTGCGATGGTGCCGCGCGATATCTTACTGCAGGATACCGGCAATGTCGGAAGGTCGCCCGCGGTTTGGGTGCAAACACATACCCAGAATCCCGATCGCCAAATTGCAGTTGCCAAAGACCTGCGCGCTTATTATGAAGATAATCACATCGATGTCAGTCCCCAACGCGGGATATTCGGTGGATTGGGTGGAGATGCCACGGTAGAGACTGCGAGAGCATTTATAAACCAATTTAACTTCCTGGTTGTCCTGCTAGGGATCATGGCTGTGGTGATCGCGGCGGTTGGCAGCATTGCCTTGAGCGGTTCGTTATCGCTCAGTGTTTTGGAGCGTAGGCGTGAAATCGGTGTGATGCGGGCTATTGGCGCGTCTTCCTGGACAATTTTCCGCATGTTTATCGGAGAAGGGCTGATCTTGGGATGGCTGAGTTGGCTGATCGCACTGCCGCTCAGCATTCCAGCGGGAAAGGTTATGGTGGGTGCTTTGGGAGATGCTTTTCAAATCGATCTAGTTTATAATTACACGCTGGTAGGAGCTATCATGTGGTTTTTCATCATAACAGTTCTGGCAATCATAGCCAGTTGGCTGCCGGCACGCGGTGCGACTAAAATTAGCGTGCGGGAGAGTTTAGCATACCAGTAATTGAATCACGAAAAAATAACTTGATCTTATGAGGAGAAGTGAAACATGAATTCAAAAATTATTACAACCGCTATCATATTGTCCCTTGGCATATTTATTCTTGCCGCTTGCGATTCTATTCCAGGGCAACCCGCTGAAGCTGAACCAACAAATATCCCTGTGGTTGCCTCTGACATTGAAATTGTGGCAGAAGGTCGCATCGTGCCGCACGAATCGGTAGAGCTATCTTTCTTCACCAGTGGACAGGTTGAAGAAATAATGGTTGAAGAAGGCGATATGGTACAGGCAGGAGATATTGTGGCTGCTCTGGGTAATCGAGAAGAGTTAGAAGCGGGGATCGCTAATGCAGAGCTTGAGCTTTTTAATGCCCAACAGGCGCTTGATAACCTCGATGAAGATATTGAAGTTGCCAGGGCAGAAGCCTTGCAAGCGATTGCTGCTGCAAACAGGGCGGTGCGTGACGCTCAGTACCAGTTTGATAATTTCACCGTACCAACTAATATGAATAAATTTAGCGCCATGGAAGCCATTGATGAAATGAAGGTGCTGCTTGACCAGGCGCGCGATGCCTTTGAGCCATACAGGTATAAGTCCAGCAGCGACGCAAAACGCCAGGATCTGAAAGACGATCTTGAAAACGCGCAGAGTGATTACAACACCGCCGTACGGCGACTGGAATACGAAACGACCCTGGAAGGGTCACAAACACGATTGGAAAACTCCATAGACGATTATGAGTCTCTGCTTGAAGGTCCAGACCTTGATGACGTTGCTGCTGCCGAAGAACGTGTCAAGGCGGCTGAGGTTAATTTGAAAGCTGCCAAAGCAGCCTTAACCCATCTCGAACTGGTCGCCACCATTGATGGTACCGTTGTCGAACAGAACTTGAACATCAGTCAGCAAGTAACTGCCGGACAGCCGGTAATGAAAATCACCGACTTTTCCCAAATGTACGCCGAAACTGACGACCTGACCGAGCTCGAGGTGGTGGATATCTCCATTGGTCAAAAAACGATCATTATTCCTGACGCTTTACCTGATTTGGAACTGACCGGTACGGTTGAAGAGATCAGCGATCAATATGAGGAGAAGCGCGGCGACATCACCTACACCGCCCGCATACGAATAGACGATATTGATCCCCGCCTGCGCTGGGGTATGACGGTGGCGATAACTTTTCAAGAATAGGCAGTAGGAGGATTCATGGAATACCGCGAGCCTGAACTGTTTAAACTATTTACCTCAAAGATCGAGATATTGTACAGTTTCACGCATAAATTACCCTTATCAACTACTAACAATAGATCTTTTAGGGATAAGTTAATTTCTAATCAGCCTCATATTCCTTACTTAATTATTTCACACGATATATGTAAATACGATGTATAGCTTAAATTGGATACAAATCAAAAACAAGCTTACGATTATTTATCCAATAGTATTCTAATCTCAGCGAAGATGCAACATCCGGGGCAATATCCTGTCCGATGCAGTTCTCGGCATATCGTAGATCTGTGAACACCGATCGCTTTAGCAACAGCAGTTTGGCTAAATCCCATCTCAGCTTGCCTTTTTCATCGAATTTCGTTGTTGCACTTACGAGTTGAATCTACGGAGACAAATAGGACTGTAACGTGGCACCTAGATCGACGAAGAAGTCGCTAACTATCCCCCCAAAGAAGTAGATCGTAATCAAGACGACGAGGGCAATCAATGCTACCAGCAGGGCATACTCAGTCAGGTCCTGACCCTTCTTGTCTAAATTTAGGCTAGCATATAAATTTCTCAATAACTCAATCATGTTCATTCCTCTTTCTTTTGTATGTATTGGATAGCATAACTGAATTTACCAAATTGGACCTGATAATGGATATTGTCTTAGACTCTCCTTATATTTTCATAAAAACCACAAAAATTATGGGTAGGAGTAACCTTTTCCCATTTGATTTGGTTGCTTACGTTCTGCAATTTCAATATTTAGTCTATTAATTTCTAGCTCAGAAGCCGTTTTACCCGTCCCTCGTTGAATCTTTTCTAGTCCTTCGACTATAGGGGATAAGCTATCCCCTTCTGCCCTGTGAGATCATGCAGCTACCGAACCCACCCCTGATGCTATCACAGATGAAGAAGTATAGGAATACCCATTTACTTCAATTTGAGATCTTGGGGTTACCCGGTCCTAAAAGATCGTCATAAATACTTCCTCCCACTTGCGTGTTTAGCAAGTCTAAAACATCTGCAAGTGCAGCTTCAACATTCGGCTGGCAATTAGCATGTTGCGCCTCAACCGTTATGATCACATTTTGGGTGTTCTCCCTGGCAGCGCTTTCATTACTTTGCCGCCAACACCACCGGCGGGCGATGACGAGGCCACTATCATCTGCAAAGATCACTTCGCCGGGTTCTGGGGTCTCAACTTCAGATACACCTAAGGGGGTATAGCGCTCTGAACCATCAGCGAAACGAACCGAAATTTCCCCCTGTAAAGCACTGGTATCAAAAGCAGCCACTGCAATTGCATACCTGATACTGACCAGGTTGCAAATATCGACAAGCGTATTGATGCTGGGGATATCTCCCTTTTTAGTAAGACGCCGCAAGAGTGCCTCCGGAGCACTGCGATATTTCGTTGGGTTGACTCCAAAGGCTCGAAACGCTCCTCGCCATGCCGCTAAGGGTTCAATTTCACTTAAGGCTGTCCCTGAGATGCGGGTAAGTGTGGATCCCTGTTCGGTCAAATACTCATTATAAAGCTTTTCAGAAGGTGGGTCATTGGTGATGCCCCGGGCTAAGACAATCCCGGCGCGTAAATCAGGATAACGAGCAAGTATTTCTGGATGATATTGGAATGTGGTCATGAAAACCCCTTTGATTGAATTCTACGATTCCCTGATCTTTAACCGCCATTGCCTCTTTGCACCCTGCAATGTGATCACTTATCTAATGATATTATTAAGGAATGTTTTTTTTCCGGAATGTTTTTTTTCCGGAATGTTTTTTATCCCGGAACGATTTTTCCAACTTCAGTATATGAGCTCATCCGCCTGTGGATGAATTCACAGGTATTAATTATCAAACTTGTTGAAACAAGTTAGCATTCTGTCAAATATCAAAGATTAAGATGTCATTGCGAGTAAACCCACCCCGAAAAAACGGGGCTCAAATGGATATGACAAATCATGTCATTAGTAGGGAGCGCAGCGACAAGCATCCGCTCTCTGGATGCCGGCAATCCTCTCGCAACTCACTTCGATTCTTCGAGTTTGTCCAGTTTGACAGAAACAACATTCACAATTGACATAGCACTAGCACGCGTCCCCGCATAGTAGCTGTCGAATTTATTCGATGGCTTACTTACACACCTAAATCCGCTCTGAACTCTACTAAGTAATCTCGATATTCTTCCAGTTCCTCAGCAGACATCTCATCTGGAAATTGAAGATCAAGCTGCGTCAAGACTTCAATCATCGTATTCGAATAGGGTGCAATCCCCAACACACCCACGGCGCTGCCATGTTCTAATTTTATCTTTCCCAACATAAAGTCGGTCACAAATTTACTATCTTTAAGAATTAACTTTTTCCATTCTTGCGGTGTCGCTGCCAGGATATAATCGGCCTCTTTTTTAGCATCTTCCTCACTCAAGAAAGCCAGTCTTTCAAGATCACCTTGATTAATAAAGGCGCAGAAGATAATCGCGTTATCGATCCCCCAATCCGGGTCAGCTTTTATTTTGAAACATACCTTAGTAGATAATTTTTCAAGCTCCTTTTGGAATTTCGGATTCGTTCGATATGCGCTGGCGCTTCCTTCCAACCACTCGGGCGTGCAATAACGAATTACTGTCATTCAATTACCTCCTTTTTCCACTTTCCTTCATTTTGGCGATCGCCTCATCTCTCAATTCCTTCTTGAACACTTTTTCAGTGACTGTCAACGGCATATCATCCCGGAATTCTACAATTCTGGGGACCTCATAGCGAGCAAGATGTTGGCGACAAAAATCCCTGATTTCTTTCGCTGTAACCTGGTTTTTATAGTCCTCCTTTAACTGAATCACCGCCATGACCCGCTCGCTTCCAGGGATTTTGGGGTTTGGAATTCCAAACGCAGCCGCCATCAGAACCCCAGGATGCTTGTATAAAACATCATCAACATGGGTAGTATAAACTTTAAGACCGGAAACATTTACCATGTCCTTGATCCTGTCGACGATTTGAAAATAGCCATCATCATCCATCACACCAATATCTCCTGTGTGAAGCCAACCATCCTCAGTCAAGCCTGAACCCGGTTCGGGCCAGTAGCCTTGCATTATCTGAGGACCGCGTACAATAAGTTCTCCGGCTTCACCAAAAGGAACCTCAGCTCGTGTTTCAGGATCAACCAACATACATTCTGTATCAGGAGAGGGAATACCGATGCCGGATTTTAATTTCGGTACAAAGCCGGTGATTTTTGAAAAAGCGGATACATTATAGTGGGTCAGGGTGGATGTTTCAGTCAGACCATATCCTTCTGAGACCGGCATTCCGATCTTCCGATATATTTTTTCGGCAACCTCCTCAGGAAGCGGTGCCGACCCGCTCATTAGTAGCACGTTCATCCTGCCAAGATCAGCTGCTGAAATTCGCATAAGCTGTGTAGGAACTACGGGCACCAAGAATGGACGAAATTCCAGCATACGTTCAACGATCATGTCCGTATCTTTCGGATCAGGTATTAATATTATCCGCAGCCCTAAATTAGCTGCAGACAGGAGGATGTAAATACCATAGGAATGAAAAAGCGGGACGGCTGCCAATACAGATGCTTTGCCAACAAAACCCCGCAGAAGTGGTTTTAATATCCAGGGGATTCCCTGGAGGATACAGCTATAGCGATTGGAATGAGTGATCATGACCCCCTTGGGGATTCCCGTTGCCCCACCTGTAAAAGCCAGCTCACACAAATCCACATCTGGATCGATTTCAACCTTGGGAGGTAAAGCCTCATTTTCTTCAATTAGCTTACGGAATTCATGAACCCCTTTCGGAAGCTGTGAGGATATCGCCTGGATGTCATAGCCCTCGTCGGAAGTGACTATAATATTTTCCACATCACAACGATCTTTAATCCCCAGAACCAGTTCAAGTTTACTTTCCTGGCAAATAATCAGCTTGCTTTTTGAACTACCCACTTCATGTAGGAGCCCATCTTCGCTTCGCAGGACACTGGTTGGAACTACTGACGCTCCAGCTTTTAAAACTGCCCAATCGCTGATAATATATTCCATACAGTTAGGCAAAAATATACAAACCCGGTCACCTTTCTGCACCCCCAGTCCAGCGAGAGCGGCAGCAAGTTTGTCCACCCGGGTTTTTAATTGGGCATACTTAATACTGCGATCAAGAAATTGGATTGCCGTCTGACCAGGATATTTTTCCGCAGCATCATCTAACGCCTTGAACACAGGTTCTTTGGGATAAGGCGCAAGGCTTTTCTCAAGCTTGTAGGGACCTAATTTGTAACTTTTCAACCAGGGTTTATCTAAATAAAACATACAACCTTCCCTGAAATCACTTAGCTTGACTGGTTCAACCCAATTCTATTTAACCCACAAATCTTCAATCAGATCATTCAGCTCCAATTCCTCAAGCTTTGCAATGGTCGGTTTGCCAGTTGCTGTGTCCCAACCACGGAGTTCATAGTAAGCTTCTTTCATCATTTCTAAGGAATCGTCCTCAATCAGCATACCTTGTGCCCCTCCGCCTGTCAGCGGTTCTTCCGTCAGGCGTTCGGGCAGGATATCCTGATCTCTGTCTATTCCCTCTCGTACACAGTAAACCCGCTCGAGATTGTAGATACGTTCGCCGCTCTTTCTGAAATCCTCGACTCCAAAATCCCAGCCTGTAGCACTGGCTATCAATTCGACTATATCTTCAGCGCTGAGTAGTATCCCCATAAATTTACATCCACCGGTGGCGTCATAAATGGCCAGGGCATTTTCCATATCAACTACAACTTTGGCTTCTTCCGGATCAGCGACTAATGGGTCTTTTATGCTGCTATCCTCGACAAGCAGGAATGGAACGTCGATAAATGTTGGTCCCTCAATGTAAGCCGTCATATGGTCTCCACCGCGGTTCGCAGTCACATATCCCAAACCGCATATTTTTGCTGCACGTGGATCGTATGCTGGAAGTTCCAATCCTTTGACATGCATCGCAAAACGACCGGAGTCGTGACCCAATCTCTGCGACATGATCCTGGTTCCTTCAGCCAATAAATCGCCGATTCCATCTCTTATAGCTATCTTTTGGACCAATTGCACGACTAAATCTGGATCTCCGAATTTAATCTCGAGACCATTTGTATGCTCTGGTGTAAGAATCCCTCTCTGATAACATTCCATAGCAAAGGCGATCGTAGAACCTGTGCTTATGGAATCTAGCCCATATTCATTGCAACGGTAATTTGCCATAGTGATAGCATTCATGTCAGAGATACCGCACAACGCTCCCAACATATTGACGCTCTCGTATTCCGGTCCCTCGCCTTTATGTCCTTTCCACTTGCCCTCTCTGATTTCTGTGCCGCGCCCGCAGGCGATAGGGCAAGCAAAACAAGCGACGCCTTCGACGAACACTTTATCCGTCAATGCCTGAGCATTTACCTCTTCGATCTCTTCAAAAACTCCGCTTTGCCAGTTGCGAGTTGGATATCCACCCCTAACATTGACCATATCGGAAACCATATTGGTCCCAA
Source organism: uncultured bacterium (assembly GCA_965603285.1). Taxonomy (GTDB): domain Bacteria; phylum Chloroflexota; class Anaerolineae; order Anaerolineales; family UBA4823; genus JAUWPO01. The sequence goes on along the minus strand of CBFDCK010000029.1, from coordinate 9,141 downwards.
AAGCTTCAAAACCCACCTTCAGCATAGACTCGTCCAGCAAATCGATCTGTTTCTTGGCGGCTTTTCTGAAGTCATCCTCGTGTGCTATGCTTACAATTTGATTTCCTGAACACGCGATGCCTTTTAGCCGTTTAGAACCCATTACTGCGCCCATACCTGTGCGCCCGGCGGCGCGATGGACGTTGTTCATGATAGCTGCATAGCGCACAAGGTTCTCGCCAGCGGGTCCGATAGCGGCAATTGTGTATTTGCGATTGGAGGAATCTTGAATGAGGTTTTGCGTCTCGGGAACGGTTTTACCCCATAAGTGGCTGGCATCGCACAGTTCTGCCACCCCGTTTTCGATTTTTAGATAGACAGGGTCTGGGGATATCCCCTCGAATATTACACCATCGTAGCCGCTTCTTTTTAAGGCGGGTCCGAAACTACCACCTGAATTTGCCTGACCCCATATTCCGGTTAAGGGGGATTTTGCTACGACCGAATAACGGCTTGCGCTTGCCGATGCGGTTCCGGTGAGTGGACCTGCCATGAATATTAACAAGTTTTCTGGACCTAAAGGATCTGCGCCTGTTGGGACTTCTTCATAAAGATACCTGGACGCCAGACCCGCTCCGCCGATAAATTTTCTGACCCAATCCGGGCGCAGTTCTTCGCTTGAGATGATCCCCTCGGTTAGATTAACTCTTAACAACTTCCCCATATTTCCGCGGCTCATCACTTCACCTCCATACGATGTGTTTAAAGGTGCTGCATTGATGGACTACAAAATAATTATACAGTAGGCTGAGTGTTAATTCAATACACATGCAGTTTTGAAATAACCCGGGATTTCTCAGTCAGGCAAATTAATAATTGGAGTAAACCGATAGTAAGAAATCATGAACAAAATTTTTTACCTATAATTGTAGATCAACCGTGATATCATTTATTTTGATCGTTAAAAGCAAAGCGATAATAAATTTGAAATCCCAAATCTACTGCGAACTCCTTGGGATACCGATTATATACTTTTATTCGATTTCACTATAATGACAGTTAAAACCGCTGCTGTATCCCAATACTTTGATTTTATGAAAGAAACTGCCTATCTGGCGGGCAAATTAACCCTGGGCTATTTCCAGACCGGGATTGGAATTGAATACAAGCAGGATGAAACGCCGGTCACGATTGCCGACCGCAGAGCTGAAGAACTGATCCGGGACCGGATTGAGAAGAAATATCCCCATCACGCGATCGTTGGCGAAGAATATGGCATTAAAGAAGGTCGAGGCTCCAGCCAACGCTGGTTTATCGACCCTATTGACGGGACAAAATCCTTCATCTGTGGTGTTCCGCTGTACAGTGTGCTGATCGGGTTGGAGATTGATGGAGTAATTGAAGCTGGGGTAGCTTACTTCCCTGCCCTTGACGAGATGATCGCCGCTGCAACCGGGGTTGGCTGCTGGTGGAACGATCGCCGGGCACATGTGTCAAATGTGGGGAAATTGGAGGACGCGGTGGTGATCTTCACATCGCTTGCGAGCTTCAGCAAGTATAAACGAGCTAAAGCCTGGCAGCGCATTCAAAAAGCATGCCGCTTTTCGAGGGGCAATGGGGACGCTTATGGCTATTTCCTGGTAGCCACTGGACGAGCTGAATTAATGCTCGACCCCATCATGAGCGTGTGGGACAACGCCCCTTTCCCCGTGATCCTGAATGAAGCGGGGGGTTATTTTGGCGATTGGCAGGGCAATGAGACAATCTATGAGAAGGAGGGCATGGCTACCAGTAAAGCGCTGCTGCCGGAAGTGTTGGCTTTGATTAGGGGAGAAAGTAAAAATCTGGCTACCTGACACTATTCCTAAAGGTGTCACTGCGAGGGGCTTAAAGTGCCCCGAAGCAGTCTCCCGTTAAATGTTGAAAAGCCTTATATCAGGTAGTTAATTAAGAATTATAATCAGGAATTAGAGACATCTGGGGCTTGGCACAATAAATGAGGAACGAGGGTTAGTTCTCACCTACCTGGTCAAGGGAATGCGGACTTCACATAGTTCCCTTCCAATTTCACTGCCAGGTTTTACGACCAACACCCAATCCTCCCCGAGTGGATCGACGTCAAATGCCAGCTTGGTGCGCCACAATCCCCCCGACTCTATTCGGTCCTGACTTAAGTTCACCGGGTTCTGAATATAGAGATAGCCGGTTGCCGCCTTATCAGGACTGAATAACACCGCCTCCCCATTTATTTGACCCTCGATGTAATAATCGTCGTCCCAAATTTGGACCGTTTGACCAAGCTCATTGATCAATTCTAAATCCACGATCAAATAAGTACCATCGGCGTGGTGTTCAAACATGTCCTTGACAAAGATCGGTGACTCAGGGACCCGTGCGGTGAAGATTGACCCGCATTTGAATTCAACACCAACTCCATATGCGGGATCCTCGATTGGTGCTGGAGAACTTTCTGTACCAGATGGATTCATTTTGTATACTGCAGTGGGCACCTGGGATTGTTGTGATGAGGGGGTAAGCGCGTAATGACTCTTCAAAGAGTTGTAGATATAATTTTGCCAGAGCTGCACCATTTCATCCATGCTGTATTCGTGCGAGCCAAAGGTCTGCAATATCACTCTGCCGTCCAAACAAACTGCCAGGGCTCCGTGATCCGTTTTCCACAATCCATTCGTACCAGCAATTAGGATAGCATCACCTGCCGGTTGGCCACTCGTGGATTTAATTTCCAACATATCTCCTATGTCACCTCTCCACAATGACGGTGCTTCTCTAAGCTTTGAAGGCATTTCGTTCGGTTCATTTAATATGGGGTGGTCGTTCTGGAGCCAGAATAATGATCTCATATCCGGTTCATACCAATCCGATTGGAATTTCACCCCGCAATCATCCAACAGGGGTTTTATCTTCCCCAATGGAGCATCATCTATATTCCAAAACTCGATGATTGCACCCGAACCCTGCCTTACCCTTTCATGAATGTACTGAAAATATTCCCCTCCGAAGTCGCGCCTGGCTTCAGCTGCAACAATGATCAGATCCCAATCTTCCTGCGAGAGGAGCTGGCTCTTGAACCACCCTTTAGCGCTGCCCACATCCAGATAATAATATCCAGCCTCGTCAAGGCCTTTTTTTACATAACGAATCTGCCTTGATCCGGACATATCTTCAAAGAGCAGTATTTTGGACGATTTCAGCTTTAATTCTAAGTCCTGGATGTCCTCTCCCTCTGATTGAGCGTCTTCGCTTCCTGGTACCGCCTGTTGGGGCGAGGTGGCTGTTGGAAGTACTACAGGGGTTGTTGCTTCAGTTGGGAGTGCTTGGTAATGATTTGTCTCCTGTACGGATTGTGTAAAAGCAGCGGCGGTATGGGCTATACCTGTCTGCTGCAGTTGCAAGGAATCGACGGTCTCCTGGAGCGAATCGTTCACCCCACCTGAAATACCACAGGCGTTAAATAGAACGGCAAGAATTAAAACCGTCGCTATTAGAATGTATTTTTTATGTTTTTGTGATAGATAATTGGGATTTTTCATAAGAACCTATGAGCGCGATGAGTGGAATTCTGAAATATTTTTATTTACTACTCAGCTCCTTCACTCGCATTTTTTCAACACCAGGCAGGCGTTCTGACCCCCCAGTCCAAACGAATTTGAAAGCACAACGTCCACCCTGCGCGCTAACGCTTCATTAGGTACGTAATTCAGGTCACATTCCGGATCGGGTGTTTCGTAATTAATTGTCGGATGGATCAGATCATGGCGGACAGCGAGCGCACAGGCGATGGCTTCCATCGCACCGGCTGCCCCCATAGCGTGACCTATCATAGATTTCGTGGAGCTGACCGGAATATTATAGGCGTCATCACCAAAGACATTTTTTATCGCCAGGGTTTCCACAGCATCGTTCAATGGGGTGGATGTGCCATGCGCGTTGATGTAGTCCACCTCCTGCGGTTGAACACCGGCATCCAGCAAAGCCCAACGCATCGCCCTGCTTGGTCCCAGACCGTCTGGCTTCAAGGCTGCTAGATGGTAACCATCCGATGAAGAAGCCTGCCCGGCAACTTCGGCGTATATAGGCGCTCCTCGTTCGAGCGCATGGTCCAATTCTTCCAATACCAGTGCACCGGCGCCTTCCGACAGCACAAACCCCTCCCGGTCTGCATCGAATGGTCGGGATGCTTTTTGAGGTTGGTCGTTGAAATTGAACGGTAGGGCGCGCATTATACTGAATGCAGCGATCACAAATTCCACAACAATCGCTTCCGTTCCTCCGGCGATCACAATATCTGCAGAGCCGCGGCGGATCATTTCCGTTCCTTCGCCAACCGCCAATGTGCCGGCTGCGCAAGCAGTGGCAGTCGTGTTGTTAGCACCCAGACATTGGAATTCTTTAGCAATTTGGAAGGCAGGCATGTTTGGAATACCGCTTGGCACGTGATACGGGTTCATCCGTTTAAACCCTTGAGTTTTCATTACATTGTTAGCATACAAGATACTGTCCATTCCAGCAACAGCAGTCCCGAACATAACGCCAACTCGTTCCGGTTCGGGCATCGTGAGCGGTAAGCCAGCGTCCTCTATCGCCTGGTGAGCTGCGGCGACGGCTAACTGTGTTGAGCGCGGTAAGCGGCGTGCTGTCTTGCGATCTAAATAGTCAAGGGGATCAAAATCCTTTACCTCACCTGCGATACGGCAGGGCAGCTCACTGGCATCGAAACCTGTAATCGCGGTGATGCCTGATTTCCCAGCCTGCAAACCCTGCCAAAATTCCTCGATCGAATTTGCTAATGGATTGACAGTGCCCAATCCGGTAATGACAACTCGTGTGCGCTCCATAACCTCACCTCTTTTTTTTGAAGTAATGCTTACTACTCGAACGACACTTCATTTGCTGCTCAAATTTGTGACGGATTCCTTACATTGATTTTTACCGCAAAGTACACAAAGATCACTAAGAAAAAACTCCGAGTTCAATTACCTTGTTGTACCTGTAAATGACTTATGTGGTCATAATTTATCACATTAGGGAAGTCTATTTATAACACAATTTAGAAACTTACAGTAGATTACTTATATTCGCAGCTCAACCACATCCCCATCGCGCAGGATGTAATCTCGCTGCACCTTCTGCCCCTCAAACGCCGAACTACCCCACACGCGAGCCGATTTCAGGTGCTGGTAAAAATCCTGGTGGATATTTCTGGCGAACTCATCCACTGTGCTGCCTTTCTCCATCACAAACGGCACATCGTAATCAGGCTCAAGTCCAGGCATTTTAGAGAAAATACGCATGATACCCAACTGCTCGTAAACAGCAGCCTTCAATTGTTCAAAGCTGCGCCCAGTTGTGGCTGATATCGGGATCAAAGACCATTCACCCTCCAACATCTCACAAAACAACTCGAAAACCTCATCACATTCTGCATCATCGCACTTATTGGCAAGTACGATCACTGGGATGAAGGTCATGGGGGCATCTTTCGGGTAGTGGTCTTCCAGATGCTGAGCCGCGATACGATGGTCGTCCAGGCTGGTGATCGTGTGCTCTAGCTGCTCAAGCGGATATGTCTGCAGGTCCAGAACCAGCAGGATGAGGTCAGAACCTCGGATCAGATCGAACAGCTCCGGTTCAACAAAATCGCGATCTAATGGTGGCGTGTCAATGAGCTGGATTTGAGCCTTGTCCACCAACATCATTCCCGGGGTAGGCTTCCATGTCGTGTAGGGCGAATCCGCCACTTCGGGTGAGGCATTGGTTAACGCATCCACAAGGGTGGACTTACCTACATTAGTAGAACCAATGACAGCCACCTGACCTGCCCCTTCCCTGATAATGCGAAACGCGGATTGGTGCTTGCTGGCACCTTTACGCGTTTTGGATGCGCTCTTCATCTTTGAGAGCTGGCGGCGCAGTTTCGCTCTAAGCTTGTCCGTCCCTTTATGCTTGGGGATGGTGCCGATCAATTCCTCGAGGGTGGCAATTTTCTCGCCCGTTGACTCGGCTGCTTTGTATCGTTTTTCGACGTCGAAGTATTCGGGAGGCAGGTTGGTTGGCATAATAACTTACTACTTAATCTAGTTACGTGAGTTGGTTCTACTATTATACATTGCATAAGAAGATCGGAAAGACTGCGTTCAACACGAAAGTGAGGTACATCATACAACAAAAAAACTAAGATTTGCCACGTTCACCTCAAGATATTAAGAAACAGTTGTATCAAGAATTGTGTGAATTTTTGTTCCTTCACCTTCAGGATAATATCCCTACATATTAATCTCAGGCAGTGCTGCTTCAAGGTTCAAAACCTCAAATGTAATAGTAGAAATCTCAGGCACATATTCATAGCGGACATCGACGACCAGATAGGGATATGGCTGCTCGATCGACCGGTTGCGCCAAGGATCCATTTTTTCGTCCAACGCTTGCGTCATGCGAAAGACCTGGTCTTTGCGAGGAGCGGCAGGAGTTGCATACATTGAAGTTCATGTATACAAAGGGACGAATCAATCCCTACTTTAATGAATGAGATTGATCACTACGTTCGCAAATTCAGGTGCCGGGCACTTACGGCACTTTCACGATCACGAGGACTGGATAAAATTAAGTATCCTGCATCCCGACTGACCTTTAGTATATTGCGTTCAGTGCCGTAAGAAATTCCGATCACAAACAATCTTAGATTCTGATGGAAACAACCAACCGAGTTTGGCTTTGCACGCAGGTCCTGTTCAGGATGTCACGGCCGCTGCAGTTAGTATCGATCGTTCTTGTCTATGTTCTTGGACTACTGATCGCTGCTGCGACTGGGATAACAATTAACTCAACTGCAGCCATTCTTGGCTTGATTGTAATTCTTCCCATCAGCATGAGCATCCATTATGCCAACGAATACGCGGATCACGAAACGGATGCACTTACAAAACGCACTCCCTTTTCCGGGGGCAGCGGCGCGCTAGCCGAATCAGGATTGCCGCCTCACATAGCGCTCGTCGCCGCTTGGGTGAGCCTGTTAATTGGAAGCGGGGTCGCACTTGTCGGCTGGCTTTGGGGGCTGCTGCCCTACCCGGCACTGGGTGTACTGGTTTTTGGCGCCTTCTTCGGCTGGATGTACTCAATGCCGCCGCTTAAACTTGCCTGGCGTGGTTGGGGCGAGCTGACCAATGCATCCCTGGGTGGCGTATTGCTGCCCGTATACGCGTATACCATCCAATCCGGGCAGGTCGACCTTATGATTATCCTCGCCTGCATGCCGTTTGGTTTGCTGGCATTCAATAACCTGCTGGCAACCCAATGGGCTGATCGTAGTGCAGATTCACAGGTGGGCAAACGCTCTCTGGCGATATTGTGGTCTACCAGTAAACTGCGCTTAACCTACACGAGCGTAGCCGCTGCTTCCTATTTAATTCTGCTCACACTGAGGGGAACGGTCTACCCGGAGGTCGTGGTTTGGGGTAGTTTACTGGTGCTGCCGATATCGGTCTGGGGTGGAATCATGTTCACCAGGCAGCATTCTCCCTTCCCCGCTGTTGCCGCAATGGTGCTGATGTTGTTGGTGCAGATGGTGGGATGGTACCTGGTAATTTAGCGGATTTTTTATCCCCGGGTGTGGGAGCCCGGCCTACAATTGGCATATATTATTATATCCTGATCTTCGAATCTCCTAATCCCCAAATCCCACTTGAATATAATTGCTGGTTCCTCGAAATAAAATTACCAATCCCACCGACATCCTCGCCGGTGATGCTTAATCTACCAGATCCAGGCCGGTCTGTGATCGGCGTATTCGTAATCACACTAAATAGATCGTCCAGAAGGTGTTTTGTGAATCTCACAAATAAATTTATCAAAGTTGATCAATTATGATATAATAGATCTAAATAATGTGAATTGACGGCCTGATCTGGTTTGAAGTCGGATGATCAGATTTGAAGAAGGCGATTCAAAATATCCGCAATGATTTAATTATCATACAAACACCAAAAGCATTTGGAGGAATATAAGTTTATGCTACCCAGTTTCCTGCTGTCACTTCGTGAAGGACTCGAAGCCGCGCTCATAATCGGGATCGTTATTGGTGTCCTGCACAAAATCCAGCGCCCAGATCTCAAACCGGTCGTTTGGGGGGGGTGTATTCAGCGCAATTATCTTGAGTATTGCCGGGGCGGTTTTGCTGATAAAGCTAGGTGCGGAATTTGAAGGTACAGCAGAAGAGATCTATGAAGGTGTCGCCATGTTGTTGGCTGCAGGAATCCTGACCTGGATGATTTTTTGGATGAGATCTCATGCGGACACGCTCAAAACGGATTTAGAAGTAAATGTGCACCAAGCAACCCTGCGAAGCGGAATGGGTGCTATTTTTATATTAACGTTTCTTTCAGTAGCTCGTGAAGGTTTGGAGCTGGTACTTTTCCTGGTTGCGGCTCAAATGACCTCTGACGGACTGCAAACCTTGCTTGGTGCATTGATTGGTCTGGGGACGGCAATCCTGATTGGTTGGATATTTTTCGCTAACACCCAAAACCTCTCTTTGAAGAGATTTTTTCGGGTGACCAATGTGTTGCTGATCCTATTTGCTGCTGGGTTTGTGACTCATGGAATTCATGAGTTTAACGAAGCGGGTATTATCCCACCTATCATCGATCATGTATGGGATACAAATCATATCCTGGATGAGAACTCATTGCAGAGACAGGTACTAAAAGCCCTCTTTGGATACAATGGTAATCCTTCTTTAACTGAGGTACTTGCATACCTTAGTTTTTTCTTGTTGATCTGGTTGGGAATCGTAAAAAAATACAAATCCCCCCGATTTGTCAGGGTTTTAAGTAGATAGGTTAATAAAATGTCGTGCTACTCGGAGGCGCCCAAGGTGTAACAATGAAAAATAAAAAATTGGATATTGAACTGTTGTATTTTGACGATTGTCCCTCTTGGAAAAATGCGCTTATAACATTGGAGGCAATTGTTGAGGAATATGGGATATCATCGAAAATATCCTTGATCCGAGTTGAAACTCAAGAGGAAGCTGTGTTGCACGGATTTGTTGGATCGCCAACTATTCGAGTAAATAAAAAGGATCTTTTCCCTACAGATCAAGATCAAATTGCGCTCGGTTGCCGAATATACCAAACTTCTGAA
>CBFDCK010000028.1:0-28056 GCA_965603285.1 uncultured bacterium | reverse complement strand
TACGATCGTCAATATACCGACAAGCAGCTTGTAAGCCGCGCCGCTGAATATTTTCGCCCATATACCCTTCAACTGATCATGGTAACGCTCTTGCTTCTAGTGATTGCTCTAGCTGCTGCCGCTACCCCTCTGTTGGTCTCACGTGGTATTGATGCTTTGGATGAAAATCTAACAATGTACGATATTGTTTTACTTTGTGGGGTTGTACTGCTGGCTGGAATAATAATTTGGATAGCGAATTGGGGTCGGCGAAGAATCGTAGTGCGCATGGTGGCTGATATTGTATTAGCCTTACGTATTGATGCATTCCGGGAAACCTCTGATCATGATCTTTCGTTCTTTGATGAATTCTCCTCTGGGAAGATCGTCTCCCGGATCACATCAGATACACATGAGTTTGGACAAACTGTGATTTTGATTACCGATTTGTTCGCTCAAATTGTACAAGCCGTCATTTTAGGCGCGGTTTTAGTCTCCATAAATTTGAGGCTTTCACTTTATCTTTTCGCATTTTTACCAGTATTGTTTCTAGCGGCACTCGGATTTCGGAAATTAGCTCGCAAAGTCACTCGTAGTGGAATGCGTGCAATGGCGAACGTAAACGCTACGATCAAAGAAACTGTCAGTGGGATTGTGGTAGCAAAGAATTTTCGACAGGAAGCAAGTATTTTTGAGGAATTTGACCAAGCGAATAAGCAGTCATACCATGTCAATGTTCAAAGGGGGTTAGTTCTTTCGTCGGTGTTTCCAGCATTAAATGTCTTGGGGGGAATAGCGACTGCAATTTTGCTATATATTGGTGGTATCAATGCTGCTTTGGGGATTATCTCCACTGGTGCTTGGTTTTTGTTTTTAATAAGTCTGGACCGTTTTTTCTTCCCGGTATTGAACCTTTCTGCATTTTGGGCTCAGATCCAATCCGGTCTTTCGGCTTCGGAGCGGGTGTTTGCATTAATGGATGTAGAATCCAATGTAGTTCAAAATGACAATTTAAATGTGCCTGATCTAAGAGGGGAAATTATGTTTCAGCATGTTTACTTCCAATATATAGATGACGAATCGATTTTTAATGATTTTGATCTCCATGTCTATCCTGGGGAGACCATCGCTTTGGTGGGTCACACTGGTGCTGGTAAATCTTCGATTGCCAAGCTCATCGCCAGGTATTATGAATTCCAGGGTGGTCAGATCTTTATCGATGGTATGGATATTCGTTCATTTGATCTATACGATTACCGGTCACATCTTGGTATTGTCTCCCAGACCCCCTTTTTATTTTCGGGAACTGTGGCAGATAATATTTGCTACACTTGTCCGAGTAAAGAAGTGTATTCCTTAATTCAGGAACTGGCGCACAAGATTGGAGAGGGAGAGTGGTTGGGGACCTTGGCGAATGGTTTGGACACTGAAGTGGGTGAGCGAGGCGCACTCCTCTCCATGGGGCAGCGTCAATTAGTGTCTTTGATGCGTGTATTAGTACAAAAACCGGCGATATTTATCCTGGATGAAGCTACCGCCAGCATTGACCCGTTTACAGAATGGCAGATTCAACAGGCGTTGGACATGATCTTTGCAGACACAACCAGCATTTTAATAGCCCATCGTCTTTCAACTGTTAAGGCCGCTGACCGGATCATTGTACTTGAACGCGGGATGATCGTTGAAGAGGGGAACCATGAAGATTTGCTGGCAAAAAGCGGTGAGTATGCGAATTTATATAACACCTATTTTCGTCATCAAAGTTTAGCCTATATTGAAGAGATTAAGCAGCTTACATTTATGGACTAGAATTTAACTGAGATAAATTTATTGATTACAGTTAACTCGATACAATAACGAGCAACCCCATTACAGTACAATAAACCGCAAAGATGTAAAGGGTATGACCAACTAAGAAACGTAACATCCAACGGATTGCAAGATAACCGACAACTGCAGCCGAGATGAAACCGGGGATAAATGTTGGCAGGAGCTGCAAAGCGTAGGGGCTGCGGATTAGATCATAAGTCGCAGATAAACCGGCTGCAAGCATAATTGGGATGGACAATAAGAATGAGAACCTTGCTGCTGTGGGACGTTCAAGATCGCGGGTCATTCCTCCGGCGATTGTTGCGCCTGAGCGTGAGACGCCTGGGAAAATCGCTAAAACTTGCAAAAAACCGATCCAGAGTGCATCTTTCCAATCCAACTGTTCTAGGTTGCGATCACGTTTTCCCACTCTCTCTGCGATTATTAGTAGAGTGGCAGTTAGGAACAATGACAATGCTGTAAGCTTAGGATTCGCGAATGTGTTCTCGACAGTTTCTTTAAGTAATAAACCGATAATCCCTGCAGGGATTGTAGCGAGGATTAAATTCCATCCTAAACGAGCTTGTGGGGTTTTCGTCGGGGATTTGTTTTTCAAGCCCAAAAGCATGGCTTTTGCTAAGGCAATCAGGTCGTTCCAGAAATATATGATCACAGCTACTAAAGTTGCCACCTGTACGAGTACATTAAAGATAAATGCGTCCGTTGCTGGTATTTGCCAACCTAGTAAATATGGTACGATAACCAGGTGTCCTGAACTTGAAATCGGTAAAAACTCGGTCAAGCCTTGAATAACACCGAGAAGGATAGATTGTAAAACTGTCATACACAATCACCCATGAGCTTCCAGTATTTATTTGCCACTGTGTTCGCCTAATATGAAGCTCTCAACAAAGTCGTTGAAACGAGCATCGAGGATTGATTGGCGCATTTCTTTTACGAATTCAAGTAGGGTATGGAGGTTGTGTATAGAAAGGAGAGTTGCCGATAACATTTCTTTAGCGACGATCAAGTGGCGTAGATATGCTCGTGAAAAATGTTGGCATGTATAGCAGGTACAAGTGTCGTCTATTGGGCGTGAATCTTTCGCAAAAACTGCATTTGTTAGATTTAGTTTATCTTTAGGCACCATTGCCGTGTTATGGCGTGCAAGCCGCGTTGGCAATACACAGTCAAATATATCAACACCCCTAATTACGGCGTTCAATAAATCTTCTGGTGTGCCAACTCCCATCAAATAACGTGGTTTATCTTCAGGCAAAACTGCGTTTACGAATTCTAACATTGATTTCATTTCATCTTTCGTCTCACCAACTGATAATCCGCCAATTGCGTGACCAGGGAAATCAAGGGAGGAGATAAATTTTGCGGATTTGTGGCGTAGATCAGGAAAGACCCCACCTTGTACGATGCCGAACAAAGCTTGATCGGAACGTTTTTTGGATTTCAGGCAGCGTTCTGCCCATTTATGGGTTCGTAATAACGCTTGTTGATTGTACTTATAGTCATATGGTGGTGCACATTCATCAAAGGTCATGATGATATCGGCACCTAACTTTTCCTGGATTACGATTGACTTTTCAGGTGTGAAGTGATGAGTGGAACCATCAATATGACTTCTGAATATCACTCCTTCGTCCGATATACTCCGATTTGCGGCTTGCGAATAAACTTGATATCCGCCCGAATCGGTCAACAGTGGGTGATGCCAATTCATGAAGTCATGCAGCCCACCAAATTCCGCAATCAATTCTTCGCCTGGTCTTAAATAGAGATGGTAGGTGTTAGCGAGAACTAAGCTTGCGCCCAATTCGTTTAATTGAGCAGGAGTGACTGCTTTTACACTTGCTTGAGTTCCTACAGGTGCAAAGACGGGTGTCAAGATATCACCATGAGGAGTGTGCAGGACACCGGCTCGTGCATCTCCCTGTGAGGCTTGTATATCAAAAGAAAAAATGGATGTTGATGCATTCATGGTTTTTAACATTAATACAGGATCGCTGCTTGCAGAACGAGGAATGATTATACCCGTATTATAACCAGCATGATTTAAACCAAACTTCTAGGGTTTTCTGATGTGTTCGAGGTATAATTCATCCGTTAATCTGCGTGATTGTGAGAATATTAAATCGATAATAATCTCAATTCCTATGTTGATTCACAGTGAGAAATCATAATTATCCGAACTTCAACATGTGATTGATGAAATTCATATAATAAAAAAATTCTGATAAATCTAGGAGACTTTATCTATGCAAACATTCAATTTACCAGGACCAAAAGCCCAGTCACTCATAAAGCGTGACAATAAGGTCATTTCACCGTCCTATCCACGCGGCTACCCATTTGTTATGGAGCGAGGCCGAGGTGTAGAAGTATGGGACGTGGATGGGAATCGCTTTTTGGATTTCGCAGCCGGTATCGCTGTCGTCACAACCGGACACAGCCATCCGAAAGTTGTTCAAGCGATCCAGGAACAGGTTGAGAAGTTCATTCACATTTCTTCAGATTTTTACCACGAGAAGTGGATTGAATTAGCGGAAACCATCAATGGGATTGCACCCTTTTCAGAAGAAGCTGTTTCTTTTATGACCAATTCGGGAACAGAAAGCGTTGAAGCTGCGATTAAACTGGCTCGTTCCTATACGGGGCGCACCCAATTTATTGGATTTCTTGGTGGATTTCATGGACGAACAATGGGATCGATTGCATTTACAGCCAGCAAAAAAGTTTACCGTCATGGGTTCTTTCCTTTAATGAGCGGTGTTGTACATGTTCCGTATCCTGATCCTTACCGGCAAATACTGGAATCGCACCCGCGAGAAAATTATGGTGATACGGTTGTGCGTTATATTGAGGAACAGATACTTACCAAGATTATTCCACCTGATGATCTGGCTGGAATTTTAGTTGAACCAATCCAAGGAGAGGGTGGTTATATCGTTCCATCGTCCGGTTTCTTCCCGGCTTTACGCAGGTTGTGTGACAAGTATAGGATACTTTTGATCGCTGATGAAGTGCAATCGGGGATCGGGCGCACTGGTAAATGGTGGGCAATTGAGCATTTTGGGGTTGAACCCGATATTGTATGTACGGCGAAAGGAATCGCATCCGGCATGCCTCTTGGGGTGATGTTCGCACGAAAGCAAATTATGGATTGGGATAAAGGGGCACATGGAAATACTTATGGAGGAAACCCTGTAGCATGCGCGGCGGCTTTAGCGACGATTTCCCTGGTGGAAAATGAGTATATGCAGAACGCTTCGGGAGTTGGCCGGTATACAAAGGAACTGGCGGAGGAGATTTTATTTAATAAATATTCTTCTATTGGCGAAATACGGGGACAAGGGCTGATGATCGGCATTGAGTTTGTCGAGGATCGTATTACTAAAAAGCCAGCTGAGCAATTGCGCGACGCGATCATTGAGAATGCCTTTCAACAGGGTTTAATATTGCTAGGTTGTGGCAAGAGCACAATACGATTAGCCCCACCACTTTGTGTAAATCGAGAAGAAGTGGATGAAGCACTTGAAATCCTCGATGAGGCTATCATGATAAGTGAAGGAAAAGTTAACACCATTGCTGCCTGATTTCAGGGTCCGTCAACGGGATTATCTGCTTGAGATTCTACGCGCCATTACTCAAGAGCTTGATTTAGATAAAGTATTAGCGCGTATTTTACACATTTCAATTGAGATGATGGCAGGGCAAGCGGGTTTAATTGCCTTACGTGATGTTCAAAAAGGCTGGTCGGTAGCCGTATCACAAGGTATTCCAGCGGTGTTTCTCCAGAAATTGGATCCGCTGCTTGCACAAGTTCCTCTGGAGAATGACCCGGCAAAGAATGAACTTTCAGACATTACCCGCTTGCTCCAGGGGTTAACACGTGCTGCTAGTATAGGTCTACTCACTAGTGTCGGGCTTCCGCTAATTGCCAGGAAGCAGGTGACTGGTGTCTTGTTCATCTTTCGTAATTACCAGGGTGGATTTTCGTCTAACGATAGGACGCTGTTGCAAAGTTTTGCTGACCAAGCAGCGATTGCCGTACAAAATGCACAGCTTTATACCCAGGTGCTCAACGAAGAAAGGCGGATGTCATCTCTCCTGGATTCTGTGGCTGATGGAATTCTGATATTATCCGCTCATTACACAATTGAACGCTGCAACCGGGCTATGGCAAGGATGTTGGGGGTTAGTGTGGCTGATATTGTCGGGCGGAATCATGCAGATGTCGTTCTTTGGGTACATCGCGAAGATGGGGTGACGTTAGAACAAGCTAAAGAAGGTGGGTGGCCCTTGACCCCAAACGCAACTTTGTATGTTGAGGGAGATTTGGAACGTCAAGCCAGACCGCCTCTGCCTGTCGGAATTACGTACGCGCCCCTTCTTTCAGTGGAAGGTAATTTGATAAATATCGTTGCTTCCGTACGCGATATCACCCGTTTTCGGGAGGCAGAAGAATTAAAGAGTACTTTCATCTCTGTAATCAGCCATGAGCTAAAAACACCTGTAGCGCTCATCAAAGGCTACGTGGGAACACTGCGCAGAAAAGACGCTAATTGGGATCGCAAGATTGTAGAGGACAGTCTCGAAGTAATCGAAGAAGAATCGGACCGCTTGACGGAGCTAATTGAGGACTTATTGGATGCATCACGGTTGCTAGCCGGCGCTTTATCCATCAACATGAACGAGGTATCCTTGGAGTTATTAGCAAAGCACATAGCGACGCGTTTTCAGGTACAATCACCAATACACAATATCGTAGCGGATTTCCCTGAAGAGTTTCCAGTAATTCTAGGGGATGAAGACCGCCTATCTCAGGTCTTTGCTAACCTGATTTCAAATGCTATTAAATATTCACCAGAAGGTGGTGAAATCCAAATAAATGGTCAGGTGAAATCTGAACATTTAATTGTCTGTGTAAGCGATCAAGGTCTTGGTATCGCCGCAGATGATTTGCCGCATATATTTGATCGTTTCTATCGGGCGAATGAAGTATCACGTATGACAAAGGGAACCGGTCTTGGTTTATATCTTGCTCGGGCAGTGGTTGAAGCGCATGGCGGACGTATTTGGGTTGATCCAAAACCGGGTGATGGCGCTAGGATTTGTTTTTCAATCCCACGAGAGCTTAAAGGATAAACGGATCAAAATATGGCAAGAGATTTATGAAATGTAAGTGTTATTTTTATATCTAATGCGAATAATACTATGTAAGAAGATGGAGAAATGAATGCCAAAAACAAATATTAGTTGCCCTAATTGTCACCAGTCTATTGTTGCAGATATTGACCGGTTGTTTGATTTGGGGACCGATCCAACGGCTAAGCAACGTTTACTCACAGGTGCATTTAACGTTGTGCAGTGCTCGTACTGCGGTTATCAGGGTCAAATTGCCACACCGATTATGTATCATGATCCAGAGAAAGAGCTATTACTTACGTTCATGCCCCCAGAGGTTGGGTTGCCGCATAACGAACAAGAACGCGTTATCGGCTCAATGATTAACCAAGTGACCAATGATCTGCCCCAAGATAAGCGGAAAGGTTATTTGCTGCGTCCACAGGCTACGTTAACCTTGCAAGGTTTGGTAGAACGTGTACTTGAGGCTGATGGGATTACCAAGGAAATGATACAAGCTCAACAGGAGAAATTTCAATTAATTCAACGCTTATTAGAAACGACAGATGAAAAAGAGATTAACGAAATTGCACAGAATGAAGACACGAAAATTGACGCTGAATTTTTTATCCTTCTTCAGCGGTTAACAGGAGCATCCATTCAAAGTGGAGACCAGGAAACCGCAAGAAAATTAGAACAATTGAGGGAGGATCTGCTGCCAGTGACAACATTTGGGCGGGAAATCCAATCGCAAACACAGGAGATGGAAGCAGCGGTTGCAGACCTTCAGGCTGCAGGAGAAGAATTGGATCGAGATACGATGCTTGACCTAATCATCAAAGCCCCTAACGATACCAGGATTAGAGCTTTGGTGAGCCTGGCACGTCCAGTTTTTGACTATTCATTCTTCCAGATACTCAGTGAACGTATTGACCGCGCCCGCGGGGATGGACGGACCCGTCTAGTTGAACTCCGTTCTGATCTTTTAGATTTGACAGAGGAAATTGATCGTCAAGTGGCTGCGCACGTTCAGGAACAACGGGGCCTAATTAACAAAATATTGCAGGAAACCGATGTTACAGAAGCCATGCAGAGTTATTTACCGGCAGTAGATGAATACTTTATAAGAGAATTGGAACAGCGATTGGAGGATGCCCGTAAACAGGGAGATTTGGAACAGATAGCAAAGCTGCAGGAAATGGTTGAGATTGTTGAGGAAGCTAGCGCTCCTCCCCCAGAACTAGCGTTGATTGAAGAATTGCTTCAGGCACCAGATGATCAATCCCGGCTAGAAATACTTGATATTCATCAAAAAGAAATCACACCGGAATTCACCAATGCATTATCAAATATTGTGGTTCAAGCCCAATCCAGCGAAGATAATGAGTTAGCCAAACGTGCCTTGGCAGTTAATCGCCAGGTGCTGCGCTTTTCTATGAAGAAGAATATCAGCTAATGATTTGAATTACTCAATTGGAGGGTTGTCTAAACGCAAACCATGACCACGGACGGTGACGATATATGAATGAGTCGCATCGACATTGGCAAGCCTGTTTCGCAGTCTTCTAACCAAAGCATCCAGGGCTTGGACGGAAACCTCTAAGGCTTGGTTCTCTCCCCATACCGCGGAAATTAATTCATAGCGCGAAATGACACGACCCTGGTTTTCGTAAAGCTGTTCTAATAGTCGAAATTGAGACACCGATAAGGGTGGAACAACTTCCTCTTCGCTGCCAAGTTGCCCATATTTGACGAATTTGATCCAGACTCGTCGGGATTTTTTATCCAGCCGTAAACGACCGGTGCTTTGGAATGGTTCTTGAGTCTGAAATTGATCGGAGATTTGTGGTTCTAAATCTTGTGAATTGAGAGGGAGTGTGGCATCAGAACTAAGAAATACAAATCTTTGTGCCAAAGCAATTTGGATAACGTCACCATCTTGGAGGGTTACCGCGTCATTGAGTCGTTTCCCATTACGGTGTGTTCCATTCTTGCTCTTTAAATCTTCTAAAGAAATTCCCATGGGAGCAACCGAAATGCGTGCATGATGACGGGAAACTTGACGATCAGTGATGACTATATCGCAGCTTGTTTCACGCCCTATTAACAGATTTCTGCCCAATAACCACTGTTTACCATTCAATGGTCCTGCCTGGGCAAGCAATAATGACGCTTCATCATTATGGTTTTTCATCATCACGCCCTCCACGGGTATAATAACATAAATAGTTTCGTAAAAAATCCATCCATAACCTTAATTTCATTTAAATTAATAAGGCAGTATTAAGAATGGATAGAATACTTAAAGTTAGTGGAATCAATAGAATATGACTATGCCATTAAAATCAGGTGAAGTTCTGCGCGACCGATATAAGATTTGCCGTATTATCGGTTATGGGGGTATGGGTAGTATTTATCTGGCAGAAGATCTCCGGCTTGAAGGTCGTCAGTGTGCTTTAAAAGAAGTTGAGCATGATCGCACTTTGTCTGAAGAGATGATCAAACAGGCACGCGATCAATTCATGCGCGAAGCTACTGTTCTAGCCCGACTGGACCATCCAAATTTGCCTAAGGTGTCTGATTTCTTTTCTCATGGGGGGCGTGATTTCCTGGTGATGGATTTCGTGCCGGGGAAGGATCTGCGCACACTAATGAATGAAGCTCACCAGAAAGGAGAATTTCTGTCAGAACGGGAAGTATTGAGTTGGGCAAATCAGTTGGCGAATGCCTTGAATTACTTGCACAGCCAGAATCCTCCGATCCTGCATAGAGATATCAAACCCAGTAATTTAAAATTAACACCAAGCGATACAGTGAAGCTGGTTGATTTTGGATTGGTAAAAATATTGGCATCTGAAGAGGTCACGATAACAATCTTGCAGGGTAGAGGTACAGCTCTATATACACCTCTTGAGCAATATGGTGGAGATTCAGGTCACACAGATATTCGTAGTGATGTTTATGCGTTTGGAGCTACACTTTATCACCTGTTGACAAATCAAAAGCCAGTAGAAGCTCGTGAACTTTTTTTACATCCAGATTCTTTGATCCCTCCCCGACAATTGAATCCTGATATCAGCCTCCGTACTGAACGTGCTGTTTTATGGGCAATGAATTTACATCCTGACGAACGACCTCAAGATATTGAATCTTTTCGAAAAGCCCTATTGGGTGACTGGGATCCAATTGTTCGGCCGCGAGCGTCTCTACCATTACCTACTTTGGCCGATTTAGTATCATCACCGATAGAGCGGACTCTAATATTCGTGTCTATAGGTTTGTTATTTCTGAGCTTAGCTGTAACGTTATTACGTTAAAACGGAAACATGCGATGGACTTCTTCTACTCGTCAATCTTCAGGGTCTTCGCTTTGGAGTCCTCTTCCCGAGAGCGCTCTCCAGGATAAAGCGACCAGCAAACCGATAACAGTCCCGAGTAGAGTAATCAAGAATACGCTCATTGAAATGGAGCCGCCGAGCAAACTTTGGCTGGTGGGTAGTTGATAAGCAAGGAAGGAGTAAGCCAGCAAACCACTGATTAAAGCTAAAAAACCGGCACGGATGCCCCATTTTGCATGACCAATTAAAGCTGCCAATCGATAGGACGACCATGCTATTGCAATTGATATCAAGATCGCCATAAGCCAATCGCTCAATCTCGGATGATTAGATGTTCCAGGTGTGGATGGAGGTTTTAGTGGTATTGGATTCGAAACTTTCGTGGGAAAGTTTGTGGGAGTCGTTGTAGCTTGAGTGGTTTGTTCAGCAGGGGTGACTTCACCGTTGGGTGAGGGGACATCAAACTTCAAACTCGTTGATCTGGCTGGCTCGCTTTCAGCTTGGATTTCCAGAGTGCCAGGTGAGGAAACTGCAAAAGATGTTCTAGCGATGCCATCGAGTGTGGTTTCCATCTGTTGAGTAATACTTGCTTCACCACTAACAGTCAGAATAAAGTCCACTGGCGTTCCATCCGGGACAGAATTTCCATTATGGTCAAAAATCGTACCGGTTCGTACTGGAATTAAATCACCCACTTGAAATTCTGGGGGAGGTGTTGGCTCAGGAGTGGTTGCATCGTTGGTATTTTCAGGTTCTGCAACGTCAATTTCGAGAGGGATGATTTGCTCGGGATTTGGGAACAAAGTGGTATTTAGGTCATAATTAATTCCTGATATCGAGACTGGTGATGCACTTCTTGGCTGAATTTCATGGAATAAAAGGTAAGATGACAGGTCTATAAATTGTGGAATTTTACTATAAAGACCATAAAAGGCTGTTATTTTCGATATATTTGTGGCGTCCAAGAAATAGGGGGCATTGAAGGCGAATACAATTAAACGTTTTTGTTGGAATAGATCAGGGCGTTCGTTCAGAAACCGAATAAGCGTTTGGTACGATGGGGCCTCGGTACTGTTATCCAACATCGCGAAAACGATCCAATTACTACGAATTAAATCATTCTCAAGTTGTTGTGAGTCTTGCAAACTGCCATCTAGCATAATTTCCAGGTTGGCTAGAGAATAGGATGAGAGATTGCTCTGCGTCACCTGCCCACCGGCAAGGGGTCCATATCTGCGTATCACAAACTCCTGCAAAGCCCTCACATCGAGAACCGGCTGCTCCGTACATTGGCTGCATTGTTGTGTCGGGCGCGAATCGCTGATAAACACAATGCGGTCATTTTGATTGGGTGGGTCGGGAATCGTCTCATCCAGTTCGGCTTGAGAAGGACTAATTAAAGTAGCTCCTTGCCTAGCAACTTCAAAAACAACCTGGTCAGCCTCTTCTAATTCGATCGAAATATTGGGTTCAGCGATGATCTGATCTAAAGAATCTTTTCCGTACAATTTAAATTTCAGGTTCAGAATTCGCAATACTGATTCATCTACACGTTGAGCGAATACGTTATCTTCGCGATATTTTTGAGCAAAAAAATCAAGTGTACGTACCGTAGATGTATAAGAATCGGGATCGGTCTCAGAAGAAAAATCTGCAATGTATAGTAGATCATTGCCAGCTAAAAATGCATTAAGCGCTACACGCTGAGGGTCGAAAGTCTGGCTGGTTAGTTCATAAAATCCACGTACTGCCGGGCTGCCGAGATTATCACTGATCATTACTCCCCCATTTTGACGCCACGAATCTAAAATCGGCTGTTCCAGAAGCAAGTTCAGGGCTTGAGGATCTAGGCTTACAGGGCGAGTGGTTGCGCGAATATTGCCTTGCAGACCTTGATAACGGATGTGAGAGGTTAGCAGCGCATCTGTGGTTTCTTCTATAGATAATGCGTCTCCTGTTACTTTGAAGAATGGGGCTAGGTCAAACGTAATCAATTCTTCTAAGGACTTTCGCACTGTGGCAACTTCATCCTCAGGTAAACGGTCGGCACCACCATGTCCTGGAAAGTGCTTAGCAACAACGATAACTCTTCCAGCACTTCCTTTGTGCACACCACTAATGTAGGCGCGTCCCATTTCTGCCACCCAATAGGGGTCTCCGCCAAATGTCCGCGCTCCGAGGTCATTAGTTCCTTCAATTTGAGGGCTTTCTAATATGTCCAATGATGGTCCAAGCAGTAAATTTATGCCCACGGATGTCAGTTCGCTGCCAAGGATTGTTCCTACTTCAGCTGCCAGGTCTGGGTTCCATGTAGCCCCGAGCGCAATGTGGTTGGGCAAGGGCGTCAACCCAAACAGAACTTGATCATATGGATAGCCATCTCCCTCCTGGAACATGCCGATAAGGAGAGGAATAAAGGATGGGACAAATATTTCACCTGAAGAAGGATTTTCCTGGCTCTGCTGTGCAGCAGTCCATTCGGTTTTTTGGAGGTCGTGTGTTAAGGCTCGCAGTTGCAGGGCAGTATCACCAGGTGATTGGTTGATGTGTGTCAGATTGTCGTTCTCAGCTAATATAACAACGCTGCCTATATGATAATTCGTGATCAGGTCGTAGATTTCAGATTCTGGTCCAACGTCAGTACCAACGAATGTAATCATGAAGAGTTGACCGATCTTCTCTTCTGGGGTCAGGTTATTTAGAATTCCAGCTGCTTGAGATTCTGGTGTTGTTGTGACGGTCTGGGCAGCCACCTCAAATCCCGGCAAAATTAATACCAGGATGGATAACAAGACGATTACAATCGAGATCTTGATTTTGAGAATTCGGAACAATATCGACATCATGTTAATTTCGGTAGAATGCCTGTAATCTCATTAATGTAGAATGTCATTTGAGCGCGATTCAACCTGGACAATTTTTCGGAGCAATTGCCTGCGAGTAGTACCGCTGAGCAACCCCAGTCTCCGTATGCCTGATGGGTCGATCTTTTCTCGAAGTAAGTGGATTTCTTCTTCCGTGGGCGTGGGGCTCTCATGGACGTCCGGAGAAATTTCAAATTCGAAACCCGTTCGAGCTTTTATACGAGTGATGGTCACACCAGGATTATAAGTGGTCAGGCGCAAAAGTGATTTATGCAGTGGTTGACCGCCTTTGAAGTCAAACTCTCCAAGATCTGTGACAAGATACTTAGGTCCTTCCCCAAATTTTCGAGTGGGGTTATGACCCAAGCCGGACAAAAAGTCCAATTTAGGTACAAAAGTTAGGCGCGAAAGGCGAGGGACATAGAGATATATATCATCCATAATCGGAGTCAAATCAGGGATACCACCGGTTCCAGGAAGACGAAGATGGGGCTTCTTGTATTCTTTGGTAAAAGAAATATTATTGAAATTACCATGTGGATCGATTTGAGCCGGGCGGAAGAATTCTTTTGGACGCAGGCAGGGCAGAATATCGGCAGCAGCACGTATAAATCCTACGTTTATCAGAGAGTGGTCCAGCCAAAGACTCTCCACTCTGGTCAGGCTTAACGGTGCTGGCTGCCGACATATGCCTTGTCCTATTGCGGACACAAAGTAGAGGTTCGGTGCGTGAGTGTGTCGTGCTAACAAGTAAGCAGCAGCAATCAATGGAGTGGCAATACCTTGAGCTACAATCTCGTCGTTGACAACCTGACGAGATATGCAGATTGCCATGTATTCGTCGCGGGTGATTTCCATCATATTGCTATAAGTCCTAATTGACATAATCAATCTGAATATCACATTATAAGACGTCTTTGGATAAGACGCATTGATTATTAATAATTACTAACCCCGAAAATTTGTTTTGCCAAGATTGGATCGTCAGTAAAAATCCCATCAACACCCATAGTGAACATACAGTAGATATCTTCTTCTCGATTTACGGTATATACGAATAATTTCTTCCCTTTTGCATGGGTTCTGCTTACTAGCTCTGAAGTGACATCACTCTGTTCACAGTGTAAGCTGATGTGAGGTATTAGTTTTCCGATAAAAGAACGAGCCCAGGCGCCGCCTTTGCCCGGTAGGGACAGGAGACCGATTGGGACTTCAGGCAGCAAGCGGTAGATTCGAACTAAGGCGATAGGATTAAAGGATGAGAATAAAATTCTATGTTTTAGATTATGGTTATTGATCAAATCAGCCACTTTCCCAGGTAGATCGTCGGTGATTTTATCGTAGTTCGTTAATTCAATATTGAGAATGGATCGCTGACCGATATCGTCCAAAACTTCTACAAGCGCAGGAATTTGTGCTCCCTGAAAAGCTATATCGAAATGGCTGCCGGCATCTAGAGATTGTAATACTTCTAAAGAAAGCTCTCGCACTCGACCATGTTCTCCTGTAGTGCGATTTATAGTTTGGTCGTGAATGACAACGACCTGTCCATCGGCACTTAGTTTCACGTCAAGCTCAATCGCGTCAGCTCCCTGGAGTATCGCAAGATTGAAGGCAGGGAGAGTGTTTTCGGGTGCGTATAGGCTAGCACCACGGTGGGCGATTATTGCTGGTTTTGGTAGTTGATCGAGCATTGCTGTAACAAGAATAATAAATGAGATTATAACTCAAGGGGTTTTTATCTTAATTGGATTGATCTACCCAGCTGTACAAGGTATAATCCAGGACATGGCACTTAGTGTAATTATCCCAGTTTATAATGAAAAAAACACAATCAACGAAATTTTGATTCGCGTGCGGGCAATGGATATGGTTGATGAAATAATTGTAATAGATGATGGCTCCATTGATGGCACTCGAGAAATCCTTCAGGAGATGGATGGGGTTGGACCTATTAGGATCGTATATCACGAGAAAAATCAGGGGAAAGGTGCAGCAGTTGTAACAGGTATCAAGAATTCGGAAGGGGATGTGATCTTAATCCAAGATGCTGACCTCGAGTATGACCCGCGCGATTACCCGGAACTATTAAAACCGATTGAGGAGGAAATCGCCGATGTTGTGTATGGTTCCCGTTTTCTAGGGGGACCTCGTCGACCGACAATGTTCTGGCATATGGTTGCAAATAAAATGCTAACCTTGATGACCAATATCCTGTACGACAATATACTTACGGATATGGAAACCGGTTATAAAGTTTTCCGTCGCGACGTTGTTAGTGATATGACCATCCATGCTCGTCGGTTTGATTTTGAGCCTGAGTTTACAGCTAAAATCATGAAGCGAAAAGTGCGAATTTTTGAAGTCCCGATCTGCTTTAATCCACGTGACTACGATGAGGGAAAAAAAATCAAGTTGAAAGATGCTGTTGTGGCAGTTTGGACCCTAATTAAATACCGTTTTGTGGATTGATTCCGATTAATTCATACTGCTGGTTTCAAGTCCTTGATGTTTAATTGGAGTGTTCTGCGACCGTTATACTCATTGACTTCAAAAGTGTAAATGACATCAATGCTACCCGGCATTTGTGCATACCAGTGACCTTGTCTGAAGGCGATAGCATCGAATGTGATAGTGCCATCTGTTAGGGTAAGCTTGAGATGGGAATTTTCTCTACCAACGGGTCGACTTCTAATAACCTTGACATTATAAGAGACGAAATGCGCTGGAGGATTGCTTTGACCAGTTGGTTGGAGCAAGTTTAGATGCTCAATAAGTTCGGGTTTCAATTCCGATAAAGTGACTTCAATATCTGCATTGATAGTTGGGCGCAGGTCCAAATGAGATAGCTCTACTTCGGCAATCGTTTTCACTCGTTCCTTGAGTTCCGGTAGACGCTTACTAGATACTGTGAATCCAGCAGCGGCAGAGTGCCCACCGTGACGCTCCAATAAATCGGAGCATTGATCTAGAGCGTTAGTTATATGAAATTCTGGTATGCTACGGCAGGAGCCGCGGGTGAATTCATCACCTCTTGTGGCAACAATAGAGGGGCGGTAATACTGTTCGGTTAAGCGCGAAGCAGCTAATCCGATTACACCATTATTAAAATTGGGATGAGCCGCAAACAAAAGTAGTGCATCAGGATCCTCCGCCATAACAATTTCTTCAGCAGAAGATTGAATGTCTTTAGTGAGTTTCTGGCGTTCACGATTTTGATTGTCTAACTGCTGGGCGAGTACACCTGCCTCATAAATATCCTCACTAAGAAGTAGATTGAGGGAGGTTAGTGCTGTATCGAGCCTGCCAGCGGCATTTAATCTAGGTCCGAGAACATAACCTATGGTGCTAGCAGTGATATTGTTGATATTTACTCCCGCGACGCCGATCAATGCCATTATTCCCTGGCGTCTAGGTGAGCGCATATATTCCAAGCCAGCTCTGACCAGGGCTCTGTTTTCACCAACCAGTGGAACTAAGTCGGCGACTGTCCCTAATGTAACCAGATCAAGGTAGTCGGCTTCGGATGGGGGCGACAATCCAATATGAGATTTCACCATTTTTAAAGTTGAAGGGTTGTTCATGGCGGCGATTAATTTATATGCCAGACCTACTCCAGCCAAATCTTTTTCTGGATATCGATCATGCGGTTGTTTGGGATTGATGATAGCATGCGCTGCAGGTAGTTCAGAACTGGGTTGATGATGATCCGTGATAATCAAGTCCATACCTAACTGTCGTGCATGGTCAACCTCGAACAGGGAACGGATACCACAATCAACTGTGATCACCAACCGTATACCACCTTCGTGTAGGTTGTTTAACGCTTCAATGCTTAACCCGTAGCCTTCATTAAAGCGATTTGGGATATAACCCATAACATCCGCCCCCATAAATTTTAGTGCATGAGATAATAATACCGTTGCGGTTACACCATCCACGTCGTAATCACCATAAATAGCTATTTGTTCTTTATTTTTAACTCCCCAGATAATCCTCTCAACAGCTTGAGGGATCCCAAGTAAATCATATGCATCTGTGTTTAAAGGAATTTGAGCCTGCACGTACCTGAGAGCATCGTCTTGTGAAGTATAACCCCTGTTGTAAAGCAATTGGCGCATAATTGGATGAAATCCATCCAAGTTTTTTTCAATATTGGATGGGATAGGTTCAGCAATTATCCAACGTTTTGTGAGCATTGACATAGAAATGCACTTGTATTAAGTAATAGACGGGAAAAAATTTTCGAATGAATATGAGAATTACAGAACATTTTTGGGCTCGTTCCAACGAGTATAGCATATAATAAAAACCGCCCAATTTTCCAAAATGATAACCTGGATTACACGTTGACGAGACAAAAAAAGACTGCTATCATCTCCGGAAGTATGAAGGAACAGAAACGCTGGTACCAACGCTTACGCGGCAATATCCCAAATTACACTTTCTGGTTTATTCCTGGCGTTGGTGTAAAACGCTGGATTATTGTAATCCTTTTTGGAACAACACTGATAGGGATAGGGCTAGCGGTTCTAATATTAGAAGTTTACCGCACCGCCCCGGAGACATGGTGGCTGCCACTATTATCAGCAGTCTCCCTTCAGTCCCTGGTTCGACCACTCCGAGCAGTCATATTTGGTGGATTGGGATTAGGGCTGATTATAATCGGTATACGCGAGTTGAATCGGTCACTGATGAAGCCATTTATCCATCCAGGGCGCGGATTTGTCGACACACTGCGAACCCACCGACAGAAAGAACGTGGACCTCGTGTTGTCGCAATTGGTGGGGGTCATGGACTGTCCACAATGCTGCGGGGCATGAAAGGATTTTCTCATAATATTACTGCAGTGGTAACAGTCGCAGATGATGGTGGATCTTCAGGACGATTACGCCGTGATATGGGAATTTTACCTCCAGGAGACATTCGCAACTGTCTGGTTGCCCTTTCGAATGATGAAGCTCTCCTGGGAGAGCTCTTTCAGTACCGATTTCCAAATGGTGATTCCGGATTAGATGGGCATTCTTTTGGCAATCTATTTATCACTGCTCTAGCAGAAATAACGGGTAGTGTTGAGGAAGCAGTAGCTGAATCGGGAAGAGTCCTGGCGGTCTATGGGCGCGTTTTGCCTTCCACGCTGAATAACGTGAAGTTGGTTGCTGATGTAATGCTCCCACATATGGTCAGCGAGCATCGTATTGAAGGAGAAAGTCAGATTCCGAAAAGCAATGGCAAGGTCCGGAGAGTGTGGTTGGAGCCCAATAATCCTCCCGCTTTCCCAGAAGCGATAAAAGCAATCCTATCGGCTGATTTGATCTTAATTGGTCCGGGAAGTTTGTATACAAGTATCCTACCGAATCTGCTTGTACCCGATTTTTCAGAAGCGATTCGTGCCAGCAAGGCTCATACATTCTACATCTGTAATGTTGCCACTCAGCCAGGAGAGACTGATGGATTCACTTGCGGTGATCATATACATGCCATTGAAGAGCATGCTGATGAAGGTTTATTTAATGTTGTGATAATCAATAATAATAATGAGGGAAAACTGCCTCAAAACATAGATTGGGTTGCTGCCGAACCGGAATTGGATCAAAAGTATGCCACATATAGCGCCGACATAATCGATCCACTTCATCCATGGCGTCATGATTCGAAGAAATTGGCTCAAGTAATCATGGATTTATATCAAGATCGTACTGGTCCTTTGGTATAATATATAGTTGGGATTCTAATTAATTCCATATAAAACTTTAAACCGCAGTTTATATCATTTTTATTCATGGATATTAAAAGAGTAGTTTCTCACTGACGATAATCAAACTAACAAGTGTTTCGCGGAGGTATACATGACAGTAAAAGTAGGTATTAACGGGTTTGGTCGCATTGGACGGCAGGTGTTAAAAGCGATTCAGGATGAGTATCCTAATGAGTTAAAAGTAGTTGCATTTAACGACATAGGTGATCTTGCAACGATGGCTCATTTGTTTAAATATGACTCTAACTATGGTATCTTTGAAGGCACTGTAGAAGTAGGGGATGGTGAACTGGTCGTAAATGGCAAATCGCTAAAAGCGTTCAGTGAATTGGACCCTGCAAATTTGCCCTGGAGCGACTTGGGTGTCGAGATTGTTGTGGAGGGCACCGGGTTCTTCCGCAAAAAAGAAAACGCTGAAAAACACATTATCGGAGGCGGTGCTAAGAAGGTCATAATCACCGCTCCTGGTAAGGGAGATATTTTCACGGTAGTTTTAGGCGTCAATGATGACCAGTATGATCCTAAGAAATACAATGTGATCTCTAATGCGTCATGTACTACCAACTGCCTGGCACCCGCTGTAAAAGTGATCCACGATGAGTATACGATCAAGCGCGGTTTTATGACGACGATCCATTCATATACAAATGATCAAAGGATACTTGACCTGCCCCATACAGATCTACGGCGTGCCCGAGCAGCAGCATTGAGCATCATCCCAACCACTACAGGAGCTGCTAGTGCATTAAAATTAGTTATCCCTGATCTTGCGGGCAAGGTGGATGGATATGCGCTGCGAGTACCCACTCCCACGGTTTCATTGGTTGATTTAACCGTTGAATTGGAAACCCCCACAACGACAGAAAGGATGCATCAAGCATACAGGGATGCGGCTGCCGGGTCTATGAAGGGCATACTTGATGCTGTTGATGAACCGCTGGTCAGCATGGATTATAAGGGCAATAGTTATAGCTCCTCCATTGACCTGCAGTTTACGACAGTGCTTGGAGACGGGGAAGGGACACTTGTGAAGGTCGTTGCCTGGTATGACAATGAATGGGGTTATTCTGTACGCACTGCTGATCTTGCTGCTTTGATTGCGAAAGATCTTTAATTAAGATTTATAAAAGTGGAGAAAGAATATACTTGACTAAAAACGTGAAACGTGAGAGCGTTTCACGTTTTTAATGCACGGAGGTAAACATGTTTAGTAAGAAAACAGTTGCTGATGTGGATGTCAATAAAAAACGCGTCCTTGTGAGGGTGGACTTCAACGTGCCCTTGAAGGGTGATGAGGTCGCTGATGATACCCGCATCCGAGCCGCATTACCAACGATCAATTACCTGTTGGCACATGACGCGGCTGTGATATTATGTTCTCATCTTGGCAGACCGAAAGGTAAGCCTGATGCAGAGCTATCGCTCCGTCCAGTGGCTGAACACCTTGCTGAATTATTGGACGAACCGGTTGCCTTCGCAAACGATTGCATAGGACCGGTCGCGGAAGAAGCTGCTCGTGAATTGGGATTTGGTGAAGTGCTGGTTTTGGAAAACACCCGTTTTCATCCTGGGGAGAAGGGAAATGATCCAGAGATGGGGCGCCAACTTGCTTCGCTGGCAGATCTGTATGTTATGGACGCGTTCGGTTCAGCACACCGCGCTCATGCATCCACTGAGTGTATCTCTAATTACCTCCCGGCTGTAGCCGGCTTCCTGATGGAAAAGGAAATTCAATACCTCGGACATGTAATTTCAGACCCCCAAAAACCATTCATTGCCATTTTGGGGGGCGCTAAAGTTAGCGATAAAATTGGTGTTATTCGCAATTTGCTAGCAAAGACTGATTTCGTACTCATTGGGGGCGGTATGGCAAACACTTTTTTCAAAGCACAAGGCTACCCGGTGGGCGATTCTCTGGTAGAAGATGACGTATTGGATACGGCTCGCGAGCTCTTACAGGTAGCAGGATCACGTTTACGCCTACCAATTGACGTAGTTATCGCCAACCGGTTTGACAACGATGCTGAATCGAAAGTAATGGCGATGGCTCCTGTACCAGAAGGATGGCGAATCTTGGATATCGGTCCTGAATCAGTCGCCGCCTATGATAAGGTGCTGCATGATGCTGGGACCATTTTATGGAATGGACCAATGGGTGTGTTTGAATTCCCAAAGTTCGCTGTGGGGACTTTTGGTGTTGCTGAAGCGGTAGCGGAGAGTGAAGCGATTTCTATTGTGGGTGGAGGTGATTCTGTGGCGGCGATCAACCAATCTGGTTTACAGGACAGCATCACACACATATCAACCGGTGGCGGAGCTTCGCTGGAAATGATGGAAGGCAAAGTTCTGCCGGGGATTGCTGCATTAGAGGACAAATAAACACCATTTTTCTTCACCAATAAAAAATGTGATTTTGAAAACAGAAAGAGGCTTATTATGCGCAAACCATTTGTAGCTGGAAACTGGAAAATGAATAAAACAGTGGCAGAATCTCGTCATCTGGTTTCGGAATTGGTGCCAGGATTACAGGCCATTGATGGTGTAGATAAAGTGCTGTGCCCGCCGTTTACCTCGTTGCTTGCTGTTGCAGCCTTGTTGGAGGGAACGGATATCGGATTAGGGGCCCAAAACATACATTGGGAATCCGCTGGTGCGTTCACAGGTGAGATCTCTCCACCGATGGTCGCCGAATATTGTCAATATGCGATCCTGGGACATTCTGAACGACGGGCGTATTTTGGTGAAACAGATGAAACAGTAAATCGAAAAATAAAGGCAGTATTGGCACATGATCTGACACCTATCCTTTGTGTAGGTGAAACGTTTGAAGAGAATGAGGCAGAACGCACTCAGGAAGTAGTATCGCGCCAAGTGCGAGAAGATTTGTCCGGGTTGGAAGGAATGTTCGAACCAGGGAATGAAAGTTCGCTGGTTATCGCTTATGAACCTATTTGGGCTATCGGCACGGGAATGGCGGCTACTGCAGATGGAGCTGCCGCCGTTATTTCTGATGTGATCCGTCCTGTCTTGTCAGATTTATTTGGAGAAGCGTTCGCACAGACTGTGCGTGTTCTTTATGGTGGCTCCGTAAAAGGCAGCAATGCATACGA
This sequence comes from uncultured bacterium, assembly GCA_965603285.1. Taxonomy (GTDB): domain Bacteria; phylum Chloroflexota; class Anaerolineae; order Anaerolineales; family UBA4823; genus JAUWPO01. Next base: position 6,058 of record CBFDCK010000028.1, on the reverse strand, counting down.
GTTCTTCAGCCAACCGGAAATTGATGGCGGGCTTATCGGTGGAGCATCTTTGAAAGTCGCTGATTTTAATGAGATCGTCCAAGCCGCCACATAAGAGATATTGATTCCCACAAATCGTTTCTGAACATGGTATGTTAATTGTGGCTCTTTCCTATGTGCTGGAGCCACTTTTGATATTTGATGTTGTTTATGGCTCAGGCAGTTCAAGATAATTTGACATCCACAATCAGTATATGAACTTGAAAGAAGTGCATCGTCGGGGTAAACTATATAATGATGTTATAATCCGCCCCCGTGATTACGGAGGAAGATTTTTTGATGGTTATACAGTATTTCATGATAAGTTCCAATGGTGAGGCATAATAGGGACATGGCACATTGCTGGTTTGCGATGAAGAGTAAGCCGCGCAAAGAAGAAGTGGTATGGCGTCAGGTTATTGCGCACGGGTTTGAAGCTTATTTCCCACGTTTACGTGTTCAACCTGTAAATCCACGTGCCCGGAAGTTGGTTCCCTATTTTCCGGGTTATTTGTTTGTATGCGCTGATCTTGAAGATGTTGGATTATCTGTATTCAAATGGATGCCGCATACAGTGGGATTAGTAAGTTTTGGTGGTGAGCCAGCGATTGTACCTGACAATTTAATTCATAGCATTCGTAAGCGTGTTAGTGAGATCAACGCTGCCGGCGGCGAAATTTTAGAAGCTCTACAGCCCGGTGATGAAATCCGTATTTCCGAAGGTCCCTTCCAAGGCTATGAGGCAATATTTGATTCGCGTTTGCCCGGAACAGTGCGGGTTCGGGTATTGTTGGAGCTGTTGGGAAGCCAACGTCGTGTACCTATCGAGATGGATGCTGCCCTTATTAAACCAAAATAATTGTCAACTGGAATTTAGGAAAAGAATTATGAAAAAAGCGCTTATCACTGGCATTACTGGTCAGGATGGTTCATATTTAGTTGAGCTGTTGTTATCCAAAGGCTATGAAGTTCACGGTTTGATTCGCAGGGCAAGCACTTTTAATACTAAACGTATCGATCATATTTATAGGGATCCTCACAACGGAGAGGATGTATTGTTGTATCTTCACTATGGGGATTTGGCCAATACGGGAAATTTGGTAGATCTGATCTACGAGATTAAACCGGATGAAGTTTATCATCTTGCAGCCCAAAGTCATGTGCGGGTGAGTTTTGACCTGCCCGAATATACGGGAGATATCACAGGCTTGGGGACTATTCGAATTCTGGAAGCCATCCGAAAAAGTGGGTTAAACGCCCGGTTTTATCAGGCATCATCGAGTGAGATGTATGGAAACGCCAGGCCACCCCAAAGTGAATCCACACAGTTTAAACCGCAAAGCCCGTATGCGGCAGCCAAATTATACGCTTATTGGGTGACGCGTAACTACAGGCAGGGATATGGTATGTTCGCCTGCAACGGCATACTATTCAACCACGAATCACCCCGCCGCGGTGAGACCTTTGTTACCAGAAAGATATCTCGAGCCGTGGCTGCCATCCGCGCTGGTCTGCAGGATACTTTATATTTAGGAAACCTGGACGCCAAGCGTGATTGGGGATATGCGCCCGATTACATTGCCGCGATGTGGAAAATGCTGCAGCATGATAAACCAGGTGATTTGGCGATTGGAACTGGAGAAGCCCATTCTGTGCGCGAATTCCTTGATGAGGCTTTTGGTTATGTGGATTTAGATTGGCACGATTATGTAAAAATTGATCCCCGCTACTTCCGTCCCACTGAAGTTGATTACCTGTTGGCTGATTCCAGCCAAGCTCATGAAGTTATAAAGTGGGAGCCACGGATTTTCTTCAAGGACTTAGTTCACATCATGGTGGATGCCGATTTGGAATTGTTAGGTCTCGACTCGCCGGGAGAAGGTCAACGAGCTATAGAAGCCCACCATGGCAGGTGGCATCGCTGGCAAGATCAGGTCGTCAGCATGGAAGGATAACGGTTTGGTAAAAGCGCTTGTTTTGGGAATTAATGGCCAAGATGGTTCGTATTTGGGTGAACTTCTCCTTGAGAGGGGTGTAGAAGTAATAGGCTGGATTCCCAGCAGCATCCCAGCCAGTTTAAAGAACATCCAGCATATTATTAAGAGAATTCAGCTCGTTGAAGGATCCCTTTCCGATCAAGAAGATATAAACGGATGTATAGAAGAACATCGTCCGGATGAAATCTACAATCTCGCCTCACCATCATCGCCGGCAGCATCCTGGGATTCAACCGTAGAAGTGGGCGATATAGCTGGATTAGGTGTCGCGCGCCTTCTCGAAGCTATCCGCGTTATTCGACCCGCTGCTCATTTTTACCAGGCTTCATCGAGTGAGCTATTTGGTAATCCTGTAGATGTACCGCAAAATGAAACGACTCCAATTCGACCAAGGAATCCATACGGCATTGCCAAGCTCTACGCACACTGGTTAACCGTGAGATACCGTCAAGAGTATGGTTTGTTTGCCGTTTCGGGTATTCTATTCAATCATGAAAGTCCAAGAAGGGGTCTTCAATTTGTCACTCGCAAAATCACTCATACGGCTGCGAAAATCAAGCTAGGTCTTGAAAGCGAATTACGTTTGGGAAACCTAGATGCACGCCGCGATTGGGGGTATGCCAGGGATTATACTGAAGCGATGTGGTTGATGATGCAGCAGGAAGCAGCGGGTGATTTTGTGATTGGAACCGCTGAAACTCATTCTGTGCGCGAGTTTTGTGAAATGGCCTTCGGTTTCCTGGACCTGGACTATCGAGATTACGTGGTTCAGGACCCTCAGTTCTACCGACCCTTGGAGAAAAGGCAGTTAGTTGCCGATTACAGTAAGGCATCCAAAAAACTTGGTTGGCATCCAAAAATGAAATTTGTAGAACTTGTCAAATTGATGGTGGATGCTGATTTAGATACTTTACAATCTAATAGATAAATCCATCAAATAAGAGATTGAGGTCTTTTGAATTCAGTAAATATCCTGGATGTCAATGTTTCCTGCCTTGATATTAAAGGCATATTTGCATGTGTGAAAGAGTGGGTCGATGGGGATCAGCGAAGGACCATTATGTATGTAAATGCCCACTGTTTAAATATTGCTAGTGAAGACACTCATTACCACAGGTTGCTAAATCAGGCGGACATTGTTTATGCAGATGGAATCAGCGTGGTATGGAGTAGCCGTATTTTGGCCGGATGCAAATTGCAAAAGAATACGGGTGCTGATTGGATTGAGGATTTCTGCCGTTTTGCAGAGCAGGAATCGATTCGAATTTATATTTTAGCGGGAAAGGAAGGAGTTGCCGAGAATGCTAAAGAAAACTTGCTCAAAAGTTATCCGGGAATTAAAATTGTAGGGTACAGCGATGGCTATTTTAAAAATAAAAGTGAAGTCCAAGTCCTAAGTGAAATTAGAGTTTTATCGCCTCAGGTCCTATTTGTTGGTATGGGTACTCCCCACCAGGAAAGATGGACTTATGAACACCGGGAAGAGATATCAGCTTCTGTGTGTTGGGTTGTGGGTGCTTTATTTGATATCATTGCCGGTACTAAGTCCAGGGCGCCTCCCTGGATGGTTAGAGTAGGGTTGGAATGGTTCTACCGGCTGATAGTTGATCCTGCTGGTACGTGGGAGCGTTACATAATAGGAAATCCGCGCTTTGTGACGCGCATTATCCGGCAGAAATTGGGTGTTTAAGTATGCGGTTATTCTGAAAGGATATTGATTCGAGATGAATTCTGTTCTTTTCATCTGCTCTGCCAATATATGCCGTTCTCCGATGGCTATGGGGTTGCTGCGCTCGATGGTCGAAGATTCAAGTGATCAGTGGAAGATCGAATCATCAGGAGTTTGGGATATGGGAGACCAACCGGCGGCATTAAATACCCAGTTAGTTTTGCAGGAACGTGGTATTGATTTGAATGATCACGCATCGCGCACTATTACAGTCAAAATGCTCAGTGAGTTCAACCTGGTCCTGGTAATGGAAGACAATCACAAAGAGGTCGTAAAGTTAGCTTTTCCTGAATATACCGACCGGATTTATATGTTGAGCGAAATGGTGGGGGAAATTTTTAACATCGTTGATCCCATTGGAAGATCTTTGGCCGATTTTGAAGAAACTGCTCTTGAAATAGAGCGGATATTGACCGAAGGTTTTGAAAAGATAAGTATACTGGCTACTGATAAGCCGATTATTAATGCCTCCTAACGAAGTATCAAAGCTGCGTAATAAAGAGCGGGATGGAATTATCCTGATACTTATCCTTGCACTCATGCATGGATTGATCTATGTCTACTTGCTTCCACCCTGGCAGCACTACGACGAGCCAAATCATTTTGAATATGCATGGCTCATTGCTAATCGTGGTTGGAGTCCTAAACCCAGCGATTCAGACCCAAAGATGAACCGGGATGTGGTGGAGTCGATGATCATTCACGGTTTTTACAAAGATTTTGGCATCATACCTGAACTTGATTCTCCAGATCAACCAGTTACAATAACTGGTTACTCACAGTTAGGTGATCCTCCGTTTTACTATTGGATTGTTTCACTTCCACTTCGATTCATGAATGGCTGGAATGTCACAGCTCAAATGTACATGGGGCGATTGGTATCATTAATTTTGTATCTCATAACGGTTATGATAGCGTGGGGTATCACACGAGAGATAACCTCGCCAGGCCATCCACTGCGTTTGCTGGTTCCGGGTACTCTAGCACTGTTACCGGGTTATGTTGACATCATGACATCCATCAACAACGATGTGGGTGCGGTTCTGGTAATGTCATTATCGCTGTGGGGGAGCTTGCGCCTGGTGAAGCGTGGTTTTTCAATTATTGATTTCATTTGGGCATCGTCGACAGCTCTCCTTAGTATTTTCACGAAGAGTACTGCGGTTGTCAGCTTATTGATCCTGCCGATTGCTATCCTTTTTTCATTACTACAGGGTGCTAAGCAAAAATATGCCTGGTTTTTGATCTTTGTCAGTTTTCTCACCGTACTTGGATTGGCTTTTACCTGGGATGATGCAGCCTGGTGGTACCGTTCAACTTCTCAAGCCGGCCCAACACGTGTCCAAAATGAAAAAGCCGTCTTGGGAGAATATGCCTTCGTGATCGAGACCCAGGCTGAAGTTACACCGCGATGGATGGTGCCGCTCTTTCAGCCTATACCAATAACGATTGGTCGTGAATTATATGGAGAAGACGTGACATTGGGGGTGTGGATGTGGGCAAGCCGACCCGTCGATATCCGCTTCCCGACACTACGTACACCTAACTCTGGCTATTCTAAGAATATCAAAGTGGGGAAGGAGCCGCGTTTTTACGCAAAACGAGCGACACTCACAGATACAAACCCAAGGATTTGGATTTCTCTGACGAAAACCAAATCGTTGTCCAACGAAGATGTTCAAATCTTTTATGATGGTTTCATATTGGTTGAGGGGCGTCGACCATTGGAAGAAGCACCTGTTTTCAATATCCCGGATGGTTCGGTTGGAAATTGGGGAGGGGAACCTTTTACAAATTTAATACGCAATGGGTCAGCGGAAAAAGCTGGTGTGCGATTCCGTCCCTGGTTGGATGACTTGGGATCAAAATTCTTGGGGGATAATACGCGCCCTTCGTTGATCCTGACTTACTTGTATGATTGGTCGAACGCCGGATTTATATATAAGATCAATATCCCTCACCTGTTCCGAACTTTCTGGGCCAAGTTTGGATGGGGACATGTCCCGCTCATTGGGAACTACCCGTACCGTTATTTGGCAGCTTTTTCATTGATTTTACTCAGTGGGGCAGTAATTGGGATTCTACGCAATCGGCGGGTTCTTCCTTGGGACGTGCTACTTATACTTGGAATCGCGATCTTTGCGGTGTGGGTTCCAACTTTAGTCAGGGGGGCAATATTTTTGGCGATTCCCCATAATTATTATCCAGTGGCACGCTACATCTACCCGGTGATTATACCTATGGCGATCGTATTTAGCCTTGGCTGGCTGGAAGTATCCAGGCTGCTGATACAATTTTGGCACAAACTTGCCGT
>CBFDCK010000027.1:0-28673 GCA_965603285.1 uncultured bacterium | reverse complement strand
CAACGACAGGTGTGTAATTGTGAGATTGTGCTTTTGCCCGTTTAAGCAGAACACCTGTAAAAATCGCTATACTATTTAAATTAGATAAATGGACACAACTGCAAGTACAAAGAAAGACCTACCCTTAATTTTCATTTTCAGAACGTGGTGGCCGCTAGCCGCAAGTTGGATGTTGATGAGTTTAGAGGGACCCGCAGTAAGCGCAATCATTGCGCGCCTACCGTACCCTACTATTAACCTGGCTGCTTATGGGGGTATTGTTTTCCCCATTTCACTGATCATTGAAGCACCAATCATCATGCTATTGGCAGCCTCCACTACTCTCAGCAAGGATTATGCTTCTTACCAAAAACTACGCCATTTTATGATGCTGGCCGGGGGCAGCCTGACATTGCTGCACATCTTGGTTGCTTTCACGCCTGTATATTATGTGGTCATTGTAGGAATTATTGGTGCGCCGGTAGAGATAGTAGAACCAGCGCGCTATGGCTTGATGATCATGACCCCCTGGACCTGGGCGATCGCTTACCGACGGTTCAATCAGGGTGTTTTAATCCGCTTTGGTCATTCACAAACTGTTGCAATAGGCACCGGAATCCGCCTCACAACAGATGTCATAGTTCTAGTAAGTGGTTTTTTGATCGGCAGTATCCCAGGTGTTGTTATCGCCTCCGCCGCAATAGCCGCAGGCGTCGTGTCCGAAGCTGTTTATACAGGTATTGTTGTCAGACCGGTGGTCAATAATGAATTGAAACAGGCAGAAACTGTTAAACCCCCTCTCACACGGCGAGCTTTCCTCGATTTCTACATTCCGTTGGCGATGACATCTTTAATTATCTTACTGGCAAACCCCATCGGTAGCGCGGCGTTGAGCCGCATGCCGCAGCCCTTGGTCTCTCTTGCAGTCTGGCCGGTGGTTGGAGGTCTGGTTTTTTTGTTTCGCAGCCTCGGTATCGCCTACAATGAAGTGGTGGTTGCACTATTAGATAAACCCCGCTCGAGCTACAACCTGAGACGATATGCAGTCTTACTCTCTGGAGCGGCAACTGGCTTGCTATTATTAATAACCTTAACACCCCTATCGACAATATGGTTTGAACGAGTCTTGGCGTTACCGTCTGAACTCAGCGAGCTTGCCCAGACTGGTTTATTGATTGCTCTACCGCTGCCTGCGCTAAGTGTCTGGCAAAGCTGGTATCAGGGTGCAATCTTACACAGTCGCCGAACTAGGGGCATCACCGAAGCGGTGGTGATCTACCTGGTAACAAGCGCAATTGTATTAGGTTTAGGTGTAATCTGGGGAAAAACGATAGGTATTTATTTCGGTCTGGCTGCTCTAACGATAAGTGTAGCAGTACAAACAGCATGGCTTTGGTTCCGCAGCCTTCCTGCACTACAGGATTTATATAAACGCGACACCTATCTCTCGACGTATCAGGGGGTGGATTGACTGATGGTTAATCCCGCACTTGCATATTTGATCCAGGGGACAGCGCTTGGCTTAAGTGCAGCCGCTGCTCCAGGTCCTTTCCAGACTTATCTGATCAGCCAGACCCTACTCGGGGGTTGGCGGAGGGGAGTACCGATCGCGTTTGCACCTTTAATCAGCGACCCGCCTGTAGTGATCATAATCCTTTTATTATTAAAGCAGGTACCACCCAGCTTTATCACTGTCATCACACTGACCGGGGGTTTATTTGCATTGTACCTGGCATATGGATTATGGCGCCAATGGCAGGAGAAAGACCAAGGCAGCTCATCAGAAATTGATGGTGAAACAACAGCCTCCAATACCAAGAATCTAATACCAGATGAAGCAATTGGTCAAGGAAGTGAAGAAAATAGCTCCGCATGGCGAATTACAGCAAAGGGAGCTCTGATGAATATTCTCAGCCCAGGTGTGTATGTATTCTGGATGTTTGTGAGCGGTCCAATATTGCTATCAGCATTTCATCAATCCGCTGGTTATGGAATAGCTTTCTTAATTGGATTCTATGGAATCTTTATTGCTGGCTTGTTGGGAATTGTGACTCTTTTTCACTTCGCTCACCGCTTGGGACCGCATGTCGTCCGCACGCTTACGCTGATCAGTGTCATAATCCTCGCGATTTTCGGTATCTTCTTGACTGTTCAAGGTGTAACCGGATTAGCAAAAATATAAAAAAAGAACAGTCGATGTCCTCCAGGAATGCTGGGCTGGACACTTGAATGGGATCAAAAGTAAAGATCAAGCGCAAATCTCGTTTACTGCCTATCCTGGTGGTCATATTACTGGTTCTAGCCATAATTGACGACTATCAAGGATGGCGTTTATTGCTGCTTGTTTTTGGAGGCGTGTGGCTGACGGCTAAATTGTGGGCGCGCTCGATGGCTACAAACCTTCACCTGAAGCGTGAGATGCGCTTCGGTTGGGCACAAGTGGGGGATCGTCTTGAAGAGCGGTTCACATTGATCAACAAGAGCCGCCTACCTGGTATTTGGGTAGCAGTGGAGGACCATTCGGACATCCCTGATTATCAGGCTGGGGTGGTAACTGGTGTTGAGGCAGGATCATCCAACCAATGGCGCATACAAGGTATATGCAGCCGGAGAGGTTTATTCTCCATCGGTCCGACAACCATGCGGACAGGCGACCCTCTCGGGCTATACACCGTCGAGCAGTACAAACCCCAGTCGACAACTTTGATGGTTACACCGCCTATCGTACCTCTGCCTGAAATTGAGGTGGCTCCCGGCGGGCGGGCAGGACAGGGTCGTCCCCGTCAAGATGCTCCGGAGCGAACGGTGAGCGCTACCGGTGTTCGGGAATATGTGCCTGGGGATAACCTGCGCTGGATTCATTGGCGCACATCCGCTCGTAAAGATGATTTTTACGTGCGTCTTTTCGAGAGTACACCAGCAGGAGATTGGTGGATAATATTAGATTTAGAACAAGGGATACAAGCCGGTGAAGGCGCCAATTCAACCGAAGAACACGGAGTGGTGCTGGCGGCATCGCTGGCCGACCGCGGCTTACGCATGGGAAGATCTGTCGGGTTGGCGGCTTACGGCGAACCATTCGTTTGGCTGCCCCCGAAGGAGGGCGATGGGCAGAGATGGGAAATCCTACGCAGTCTGGCACTGCTATCCCCCACCCAGCATTCTTTAGTTGAGCTCTTGACCGCTATCCGCAGGACGCTAGGACGATACACAAGCCTGGTAATAATCACCCCCAACACTAATGATAGTTGGCTTGAAAGTTTGTTGCCTCTACTCTGGCAAGAAGCTGTTCCAACAGTGCTGCTGTTGGACCCGAAATCGTTTGGTGGTAGGGGAGACACTCGAGGCATTATAGAAGAGCTATCTAAATTAAGCATTCACCGTTATGTCATCACCCCCGGTCTCCTAAACCGTCCTGAAGCCCAACCGGGCAGAAAAGGTCAATGGGAATGGCGGATTTCTCCAACCGGAAGAGCAATACCTGTTACCAGTCCATCTGAAACACCATGGAAGGCATTAGCATGATTGCGGACAGCTTCTTCCGCTCAATCAGATGGGGAGTGCATAAAATCGGGGGCAATACATTGATCACTGTTTTGCTGCTGGTTGCGATGATTGGGAGCATCGCCACAAACCTGTCTGCTAATATCCGAGGCATTGATGGTGGAATACTTATGCTTACCAGCATACTGGCGCTGCTTATTGGTTGGATATTAGCCAGAACATCATTACCAGGATGGAAAGCCGCTATTTGGGCAGTAGCAGCTGGTGCAACAACATTAGTCATCACTAAGACAAACATCCTAGACAATTCATTGGAATTAACCCATGCGGCTGTTAAATGGGTACAGATATTAGCTCAACAAGGTTTTGACGAACCACTGCCGGATGCAGGCACAATACTCACCGTCTCCAGGGAGATCGGCGCAGAAATTAACTCTCTTTTTCTAAATTTGATTGACTGGATAACCACTCTGCTACAGCAAAAAACGATCCATGACCCAACTTCGGTTTATCTCGTTTGGGGCATGGTAATGTGGGGGGCAGCTGTTTGGGCCGGGTGGACCGTCCGCCGCCGTAAACAGCCTTTACTTGCTGTTCTGCCTGCGTGCGTGATATTCGCATCCAGCATGTCATTTGTGCGAGGGCACATTCTATCGCTGATTCCCGTCTTAGGTGCAACACTCCTGTTAATCGCATGGTGTTCATTCAACACCCAAATAAAGAACTGGCAACTTTCAAGTATAGATTATTCAGAGGATATCCAGTTGGATTTGGTTATCTGGGCAATATTTATCTGTGGCGCAATCCTTTTCCTATCCTGGTTAGTTTCGTATCTTTCACCTCAGAAAATCCTAAAAACTATCCAGGAGTTTGCGCAGGAACAATCCATTGACACCCAAACAATTGGTGATTCCCTGGGATTAAGAACTCAACTAGAGGAACAAGATGAATTTGCTGGTTGGGGAGCAGGTGTTTTACCGCGCCAACACCTTTTAGGTTCTGGTCCGGAGCTAAGTGAACAAATTGCGCTGCTGGTCAAGATCTATCCCGAAGAAGACAGGGGAAAAGACCTTGCTCAGAAGGACAATATGCCTCCGCTATATTGGCGGGCATTGACCTACGATGTTTATACAGGACGCGGCTGGGCGAGCAGCCCTATAGAAACTCATCAATTTCGAGCTGGAGAGCCGGTTAATGATGCGATAGATCCCCAACTTTTTCTTATTCATCAAGATTTTGAAGTTATTAAGGAGAACGAGAATCTTATCCTGTATGCTGGTGAACTGGTGACCGCGAAGCCAGATTTTTCTATCGCTTTTCGTTCTAATCCCGGCGATCCCATGGATATCTTTGGAGGGACAATTGATACTCGATCATACAAGGTAGAATCTCTAATTCCCGTAGTAGGGGAATCTCAACTGCGCTCTGTTAATAAGGATACTCCTCAATGGATTGTGGATCGATACCTGCAGTTACCTGAGAGCGTCCCATCCCGGGTCCATGATCTGGCACTCGATCTGACTGCAGGCAAAAAAACTGATTATGAAAAAGCGCTCTTGCTGGAAGCTTATTTGAGGAATATTCCTTACACACTTAATGTTCCTGCACCACCATTGAACAAAGACATCGCTGATTATTTTCTTTTCGATCTGCGAAAAGGGTACTGCGATTATTATGCTACCTCTATGGTCGTGATGGCACGGGCAGTTGGATTACCGGCGCGACTGGTTATGGGCTTCGCCAGTGGAACGTATGATGAAAGCCAGGATCACTTTGTCGTAACTGAAGCGGACGCCCATTCGTGGGTTGAAATCTATTTTCATGGTTTCGGTTGGATCGAATTTGAACCAACTGGCGGGCAACCAGCTATCCTCCGACCTCAATTTGTTCCAATGATTGAAGTGAAAGCTACAGAAAACTTACGCATAAAAATTCCAGGAGTCAATCTATCCAGATGGGTACGTTGGTTGTGGAGCATGATCTTTTTACTGGGTCTCTTAGTATCCACCGCCATGGGCTGGCTGGTTGGAGATACCTGGCGGCTGCAGCGTAAGACAACCCCAGCATTACTGGAAGCGCTTTACAGTAGACTTTACCGTTTCGGAGAACATCTACAAAAACCACCTGAACCCCAAAATACACCACTGGAGTTTTCGGCAACACTCAAGAATCATTTTACACAACTTACAGATACAAGGAACATGGCAACCCCACTATCAGGTATGGGTCGGGAAACTCAAAAGATCATAAAACTCTACACTATTTCGATCTACAGCCAGGGAAAACCCGGTCAATCTGAGAAAAATCAAGCGATCCGTAGCTGGAAACGTTTGCGTTTAAGATTATTGCTGGCCCGATTGTTCAGATATTAAAATGGTTCTCTACTATTGCGATTCTTGTTAGCTATTAGAAAGGCTTAACCTCCAACAAAAGCAGTAACGGAATTGAGCGAAGAATTATTCACAAATTAAGGAGCATGACATGGAAAACAGGTATTTAGGAAGGACAGGATTGAAGGTCTCCGAACTTTGTTTGGGCAGTATGCAATTTGGGTGGACTGCTGACGAGCCGCTATCACATAAAATCCTCGACACCGCTTTTGAGGCCGGGATAAATTTTATCGACACCGCCGATATTTACTCAACCTGGGTTGAAGGGAACCCGGGAGGTGTAGCTGAAACAATTATCGGTAACTGGCTCAAACGTTCAGGAATCCCACGCGACCAGATCATCATTGCCACCAAAGTACGCGGTCGCATGGGTGACGGTCCAAATGACGAGGGATTATCTCGTGCACACATAATGAATGCTGTAGAGGGTTCTTTGCGTCGTTTGAACAGCGAATATATCGACCTTTATCAGACCCACTGGTGTGATGAAAGTATCCCGATTGAAGAAACTCTCTCTACGCTGGATGATTTGATCCATCAGGGCAAAGTACGTTATATCGGATGCTCCAACTATCCAGCCTGGCGGTTGACCGAAAGTTTATGGAAAGCGGAACTCAACAGATTGCACCGATATGATTCTATCCAACCGCATTACAACCTGGTACATCGCCCTGAATTTGAGCGCGAACTATCAGATGTCTGCCGAAAATACGGCATTGGTGTAATTCCCTACAGCCCACTGGCAGGAGGATTCCTGACTGGTAAATATCACAAGGGAACCACAACAGAAAGCGCTAGATCTAAGGGTGCACAGCGCTATTTCAATGATCAAAATTGGACAATGTTGAAAAAAATCGAGGCCCTCGGTCGTAAGAAAGACAGATATTCAGTCTCACAAATTGCGTTGGTCTGGCTACTCTCTAATCCTGTGATTACCAGCCCAATAATCGGTCCAAGATCATTGAAACAGCTAGAAGATAACCTTGGTGCGGTAGGTGTACGATTAACTGCGGATGAGAAGGATACTTTGGATGAAGCCAGCAGTTGGGAGTAGCATCTCAAAAACGTTCAAGAATCACTAAATATAATTATGCTTCACCCTCGATGGGAAGCATTATTACAAAAGTAGAGCCTTTCCCAAATTCACTATTGACTTCAATACTGCCATCATGTAATTCAATGATCTCCTTGACGATAGCCAGACCGAGTCCTGTGCCATAAATCTTGGATTGTCTCACACCTTGCCCGCGATAGAATCTTTCAAAAATATGCGGCAAATCCCCGGATTCAATTCCAATACCAGTATCATGCACAGCTAAACATATCTGACTATCAGATTTATACGTTCGCACCCTAACATTCCCCTTTTGTGTGTATCGAACAGCATTGGAAACCAGATTGGTGATAACTCGCGACATTTGATTTTGATCACCCTGGATCGTTGGCAAATCCGGACAAGGCTCGAATATTAATTCCAATCCAGAAGCGTCAGCAAGTGGGAAATGTGCCGTAACTACTTGCTCTGCCAACAAATTCAAATCCGTTTTTTCAAATTCAATTTTCTTGGCCTTTGCTATCGCCAATCGCGAAAGATCAAGTATGTCTTCAACTAGTTTTGTCAACAACTGGCTTTGTTCTTTAATCACAGACATGTATTTAGGAGTTTTCTCAGGCGTTGCATCCTCCAAGAGTTCCAGGTACAGGCGTATATTTGTAGTCGGGGTTCTTAATTCGTGTGATACGTTTGACACGAACATATCTTTTAGGCGATCGAGTTCTTTTTGACGGGTAATATCTCGCTGGCTGCCAACGTAACCGACGACTTCAGCGTTCAAATCACGGACCGGCGCAATGGTCAACTGAATATCGTAAGGATCACCACTCTTGCGTTTGTGTACTAATTCCCCAGACCAAGTTTCGCCCTTAGCGAGTGTGGACTGCATTTGGGCAATTAACTGGGGGGTATTGTACTCTTCCAGTAATTGCAAGTGGTTTCTATCGATGATATCCGATTCCGAGTATCCACACTGTCTTTCAAAAGCTTCATTCACGATTAATACGCAGTCATATAAATCGGTGACAAAGACCCCCTCCCCCACGCTGGCTAATACTGCCTCCACCCTTTCTTTAGCATCGTGCATTTCAAGCGTGCGTTCCTTCACTCTGTCTTCTAACTCGGCTGCATGCTGCCGTAATTGCGTGACCAGATGGATGTTTTCGATCACCGGACTCATTTGACGGGCAAGGATACGCAAGATATCCAAATCCTCCCCGCTGAATACATCACCACCCAGTTTTGGTCCAAGAGCTAATAATCCTAAGATCAGCTCATGCCCTATAACCGGAACCCATAAGTTGATTTGTTCGCTGTTCAGCAGTTGCAGCTCCTGTGGCGTAATCGTCACTTCTGTTAATGCCTGGCGAAGAGAAATTCGTTCAATTGCTCCGATTCTTAATAAATATGTGAGACTTGTTCGAGGCAGTACTGGATATGCATGTAAAGTCGAAGCATCCATACCAGAGCGTGAATAGGCCTCAATTACAGAAAATTCTCCGTCCACATCTCTCAAGAATACACAGGTTTCCTCCAAACGGAATGTTTCAACCAAACGTTCGCTGATCGTTTTAGCAAGTGTCCGCAGATCAGTGATCTGCTCCAAATCCTGAGTCATTTCCGATACCGCCGAACGGTAGTCATACCACCCGCCATAAAAGACCGTGTCGACAAAAATTCGTACACGCCTGTACAAGGGAATATAAAATGTTGCTGAAACTAGAACCAACAGGGTGTTAATAAGAGGAGACACAGCTACATCTTGTGGGAGCAGGATTTGAAATACAGAGTATACAACCAGGTAGAAACCAACCAATATTGAATATACAAGAATTAACGTTGCTCCCCGGTTGACATGCGCCTCTATTTCGATTAAGTGAAACCGGTAGATCGAGTATCCATAAGTAATCGGGAGCAAACCTAATAATAAAAACGCGAGATTATAAGGTATGAACGGTTGGGGCAGTAAGGCATCCGGCAGGATAGTCAGCATGACGATTGGAATTACGGTCAATCCACCACCAAGCGCGACGATGCGAATTTTTCCGCGAGTGCCCGGGTAAGTTGGGTGACGGTAGCTGTATGCAAGCAGGGCGAAAACGATTAAAAGATTAACCGCCAAGAACAACCTCACTGTTGCAAGGTAAAGTGAGTACCACGGCAATGTTTGAATTTCAAAATATCCCCATACTAAAAATGGTAAACTACCCAGTGTGGCTATCATATATAAGAGGGCGAGTAAGAAATGTCGCCAATTCCGGGGAAATGTTTGTGGAAAGTAGAGATGAAAATGGACCGATAACGGTCCAATCACCCACAAGAGAATATTGAATAGAACGGCAGCCCAAAGTGGGCCCAGGTATGAAGCGACGCCGGCTGTTAATATTAGAGCGCTGACCTGGCACCATACGAAGAATATATTTGCTGTACTACCGGTAAGTTTAAACGTCTGAACGCCTACACCAATCCCCCAAAAAATTAATGCGACCAATAGAGGTGCTAACCGGAACAGGACTTCTACAAATGGGGGATCAACCAGGGTTATCGCTACAGGGACACTTGCACCCTGACGGTCAACGACCAAGAAAACCGTATCACCACCCCTTTTTCCAACGTCAAAATATAACGCCTCATCCCAAGGGACACGATCGACTGAAACGATTACATCATCCACCTGGAGCTTATCTGCGGCAGGTCCAGATGGATCAAGAGCCCCGATTCGACCTGTCGGGTGGACATCCACAATCCCATCGTGAGGATAAACAATCACCCGCATAGCATTCCAGAGAATAAAACCCAATACTGCCAGCGCGATGATAAAAGGTATACTAACCCACCAACGGCGGGAAGTGTATTTCTCCAATATCTGAGGGACAGCGCTCATATATTAATTTTAGCATAATTATTTAATAGTTGCGTGGACGTTTAATTGCCCCCAGGTTAATCCGTTACTTAATCCATGTAGTAGAACCTGTTAAACTAAAAAGGACTCTACCCATAATAAGAAATAATCACATCCTGATTGATCTTTTTCCCAGGGCTCGAAGCAAAAAAAGTTGATCGAAATGATAAAAAGGAACTACACGGGCAGACCAATATCGCGAACAAATGTTTCTAAAAATTCCGCTGCTGCCGGCTGAGGCTTTGCTTGCTCCAAGTTCTCTATCGCCTGGTTGCGATGACGCGCCATTTCAGATATCAGATAAACGACCACCCCACTTCCTTCCAGCAAAGCAATCGCTTCTTCAGCAGCTTTATTATCTCCAGAGGCATCATTCAGGCACTGGCGTAATTGACGCTCATTTGACCCCGAATACATTTGCAATGCATAAACTACAGGCAGTGATCTTTTAAGTGTTGTCCACTTTACAGGGGTGCTCGAACTTTGGAGACCGTGGAAATCCTCCAAATCATCGAGTATTTGGATGAGCATACCCAAATGATATCCATACTGCTGATAACTCGAAATTTTTTTCAACTCATCCGTCCCTAATCTAGCTCCAGCCTGGCATGCTAAGCCAAAAAAACAACCGGATTTCGCGGCTGCGATTTGCCAGTATTGATCCAGTGATGGTTCAGGATTGGTAAGATCGCGGTGTTGACCGCTGCACATAACGAGAAAATCATTGAGAAATTTCTTAGTAACATCAGGCGCGGCTAATCGAGTCGCCTCGTATTGATACAAGCGATTTAACACCTGTGAAGCGCTGAAATACAATCCCGAGGCAACATTGATTGCCATCCCAGGTCCAGACTCCTGCCACCAAGGATCCGGTTCGTCTTGATCCTCTACACTGTCCATGATGTCGGCAGCGATGTAAAACAATAACCAGGCAGCAGCTAAAATATCAGCCCAGCGTGCATCTCCGCCCGCAGCCTGGCAACATAAGCCCGGTAAAAGTGCCCACTTAACTGGTTCTCGATCAGAACCTTTATTGTCTGAACCGCCTAATGGCACAACCAAACGCATGGCTTTAATAAAATCAGGCCATGCACCTTCCCCCAACCAAACTTCTTCAATCAATCGCCAGATTCTTTCTGGCAATTCCCGATCAAATAGACAAATATCGATGATTTACATCCAACTGCGACGCACCGACGCTAATTCGGACAGTCGCATAGTGCGCCTGTCTCCTGATCGCCCATTCTTGAGCCCGGTGATGAGGAATGCCTGCTCCTCCCGACTGAGCTGGAATCCTTTATCCGCCAGCGCGGATTCGGGATCCAGGTTCCACTGCGATGCAAATTCGTTATCCGTTGATATGTTGTAAACTACCTGTGCGAGTGACATATTTTTACTCCTTTGGTATTTCTTGACTTCATAATCGAAGTTCTTTATTTTTCTTTCCCAGATCAGCGTACGATTAATGGATAGAAGTGATTTTTTTCAGTAAATATTTACCTCCTATTTAAATTGTCCAAAAGTTCCACCTAACATTATTGTAAACTTAACGTTTTTGTAAGCTAATCCTGAGTATAGCAAAATTTTATGCAAATGTCAAGCAAATTGCTATTAGTCAATCATGAATCTTAAGACAGAGACGTTTTAGTTTGATACGAGCAACGCAATTTGGGACCACCTTCGCTGCTGTCTGACTTGAGCGGGATGTAAGCTCTCCGGATTTGTCGGGCTATCACTTCACCAGACGAAATCAGTTCTTTCAGTTGTGAATTTTCAATTTCTGTAAGCTTTACAACATATTACTGTTTCATTTCCTTGCTCTCCTTGATCATCTTTAATGTTTGTTGATCAAGGAGCAAGCTATATACCATCTTTATCTATTATACTGGACAAAATAGTAGACTGTCAATCGTGATTCTTAGGATAGAGATGTTTTTGTTTGATAAGAGCATCGGCGGTAGAGAACCGCCAATTAACCTTAACAACTTTTGTATTTCGCTCCTACACCCAAGCTTGAACCTCCCGGGATAAAGTCTGCTCATCTGGTATACGGCGGTTCAGGCATTGCCGGGACAAGACACTGAGTTCGATCTCAGCCATGTTAAGCCAACTACCATGCTTAGGTGTGAAGTGAAACTCGAAGCGCTTGACCAATCTTCTAGCTTCATCAGGCTCAAAGGTCAGATAGAAAGGAGCAAGAGTATGCTTGTTGAGTTTATCAAGCACCACAATGATCTTCTCTGCCTCAGGATGGATCTCGTCTGAGGGTTCTCGCATGGCTTTAACCCAGTCCAGGCGGGTGCAAGTGTCTGTCACCTTGACATGTCGTTGACCACGAAAAGTCTCGAAAAACACAAACAGTTTGGCGACACCCTGGCGCTGGTACTCATAATCGAACCGTTCTAGTTGTCCCGGTTGAGCAGGTATACGGTCTCTAATGTCGTATAGCAGTTGTTTGGATACTTCATCCATACAAACCAGATGAACTTCTTTCGCACGTTATACATGGTCAATTGGGAGACTTCGTAGGCTTCCCAGATCACTTGGAACTTCCATTTGGGACCACCTTCACTGCTGTCTGACTTGAGCATAATGTAAGCTCTCCGTATTTGGACGTATGCCATGCGTAAGACAGCTGTGACGGTATGCGAAAATGCGCAAGGTGACATCACCATCCTCTACAGCGGAAATTGTGATCAATAAAACCGTGGACCAAAAAGTTGCGCAGCCCCATTGTCCTACTTAAGATCGCCCCTGGGGACGATACGGATACCGAGTAAGTGGAAAGCCTATAGCAGGAATGAACCAGCATGGAGTAGATTAGAAAAATGGGTGTGGAAAAGTGGACAACTGGATTGCCCACTTTCTCACACCTCTGCGAAGACTACGGATGTCCCTCCAAAAGGGGATATCTCTACTTTGCAGAATTTGGGGATATTTCTACTTTGGGTGACAGCAAACGGCAATTCGATAAGTTGGTTCTCGGGTGATATTCTGAAAAAAAATAAAAACTACTCAATGGAAATTTCGATGTATACTTGAGAAGCTTTTATTAATCCTAAGAAATGGATTGAGTAAATGAACTCCAATTTATTTCCACATGGAACCAACGTATACACGATTGACCATAATTTCCTGGGTATTCGAGGAGCAATTGCCAGTTACCTGATTCCACATACTGACGGAGTGATCCTCATTGAATCTGGACCAGGATCAACAATTTCTGCTCTTACAGCCGGAATCGAGATATATGGATACAGAATAAACGATGTGACGGATGTTTTTCTCACACACATCCACCTGGACCATGCCGGCGCGGCAGGCTGGCTGGCTCAACAGGGTGCGCACATCCATGTTCACCATATTGGCGCACCACATTTGCTCGACCCACGGAAACTACTTGCCAGTGCAGAGCGCATCTACGGGGATAAAATGGATGAGCTGTGGGGCGAGTTCCTATCGGTGCCCGAGGACAAGCTGTGCATACTACAAGATGGTGATATCGTTGACGTGAATGGGCTACGATTCCAGGCATTAGACACACCGGGTCACGCAAACCACCATCACGCTTATCTATTCGAGGATATATGCTTCAGCGGTGATATTGGCGCTATCCGGATGCATGGACTACGCCATATCCGCCTTCCTATGCCACCTCCTGAATTCAACCTGAAATTATGGAAGGAAAGCCTGGGTAAACTGCAAACCGAATTTTATAAAGGAATGTTCAGGCGAATTGCACCCACACATTTTGGAATTTTCAACGATCCAGAATGGCATCTAAATGCCATTTCGGAAGCTTTAGATGAGATTGGGGAATGGATGGAAACTGTTATGCTGGGGGAACCTTCATTTGATGAACTGAACCAAGGGTTTTTGACATGGACCCGGGAACGATCCCTTGCCGAAGGTCTTGAACAAGAGATGCTCGATACATATGAAGCCGCTAACCCCTCCTGGATGTCCTCATATGGTATTCAGCGCTACTGGCGAAAATTCCGGAACAGAGATTAGGAAGTGTAATTGGTCGTTTTTGGGCAGGTTATAATCTTTAGACGTAAAACTCTTTAATAAATAATAATCGGAGTAAACATCCATGGCATCTATTGGAAAATCATTCCCGCGTGTCGATGCGATTGCGAAAGTCACCGGAAAAGCCCTCTATCCCGGAGACATCAATCTACCGAATCAAGCATACATGAAAATATTGTTTGCAAACCAACCTCACGCAATTATTAAAACCATTGGGACTTCAAAAGCCGAAGAATTGGAAGGTGTGCTAGCCGTCTTTACCGCCAAAGATGTACCAGTCAACGAGTACGGTCTCATTATGCCAGACCAACCGGTTTTATGTGGACCCGGATCCAGCAAGCCGTACACAGACCGGGTTCGTTTCGTGGGAGATCAGGTGGCAATCGTCGTCGCTGAATCGGAAGAAATCGCTGCAAAAGGGCGCGATTTAATCGAAGTGGAATTCGATGATTTGATCGTGGTAACCGATCCGCTTGAGAGTATGCAGAAGGGAACATCACTGCTGCACCCCGATCGCGATTCAAACACTTTCTGCCATTACCGCATTCGAAAAGGTGATGTAGAAGAGGCTTTCAAACATGCAGACATAATCATAGAAGGAGAATACCGCACTCCATCACAAGAACACGCTTTCCTGCAGCCCGAAGCAGGTATAGGATACATTGATGAAGAAGATCGCGTGACAGTAAATATTGGTGGTCAATGGACTCATGAGGACCAGGAACAAATTGCCCATGCCCTAGATTTACCTCTCGACCGGGTGCGCGTTATTTATCCTGCTATCGGAGGGGCTTTTGGCGGGCGCGAGGATATGTCAGTTCAAATTGTATTGGCGCTCGCTGCTTGGAAGCTACACGAACGTGGGATCTCGCGCCCGGTAAAAATTATTTGGAGCCGCGAAGAATCGATCATCGGACACCACAAGCGCCACCCATATACATTTCGAACCCGCTGGGGTGCTACAAAAGGTGGAAAGGTTATTGCAGCTGATGTCGAAATGGTAGCTGACGGCGGCGCTTATGCTTATACATCCACCAAGGTGCTCGGCAACGCCACCCTGATGTGCACAGGTCCATATGAAATCCCCAATGTAAAAGTTGATTCATACGCTGTGTACACAAACAATATTCCTGGAGGCGCTTTCCGAGGCTTCGGAGGTCCTCAGGGCGCATTTGCCGCCGAAATGCAGATGAACCGACTGGCGGAAGCTTTAAAGATGGACCCCGTGGAATTCCGTTTACGCAATATACTGCAGGAAGGCTCGCTGCTCTCTGTCGGCACTCCTTTACCTAAAGGTGTTAGTTTGTCCCAGGTGATCGAGGAATGCGCTAGGGCCAGTGGATGGCAAGAAACCGAAAAAAAAGAGCAATCCAGCTCATCCAAAGCGCAACCACATCTCAAGCGCGGCGTCGGTTTCGCGGCAGCTTTTAAAAATGTGGGTTTTTCTTACGGTGCTCCCGAGCGTTGTATGGCGACTGTGGAGTTACATGGCGGTACCGAGATTGAGAAGGTCATCCTCCACCATGCAGGAGCGGAGGTGGGTCAAGGCGCCCATACAGTCTTCATCCAGATGGTCGCTGAAGCAGCGGGAGTAGCATTAGACAAAGTCAAACTTATCGCTTCGGATACAGCTCACACGGAAAATTCAGGCAGCGTTTCAGCTTCCCGGATGACATTCATGGCAGGCAATTCGATCAAAGGCGCAACGGAAAGAGCATTAGAAAAGTGGGATGAGGAGGAACGTCCGGCAATTGCTGCTTACCAATACCGCCCCCCACCGACAACACCGTTCGATCCCCAAACCGGTGAGTGTGATCCGAATTTCGCATACGGCTACGTAGCCCAAACGGTGGAAGTGGAGGTCGATACCGAAACCGGGTGTGTACGAATCATGGATGTAATATCGGCAGATGATGTGGGCAAGGCTATTAACCCCCAACAGGTTGAAGGGCAAATTGAAGGCGCTGTTGTCCAGGCTGCTGGCTATGCATTGTTAGAGAATTTCATTCAAAAGGACGGATATGTAGAAACTCAACATCTTTCCACCTACCTAATTCCTACAGTTCTGGATGTGCCCGATAAAGTGCAATCATTAATTATAGAATACCCAGACCCAATCGGACCATGGGGGGCACGCGGCATGGCAGAGATGCCATTTCTACCACTTGCTCCCGCGGTGATCGCGGCGGTCCATGATGCAACCGGGGTGTGGTTCCATGAATTCCCACTGATCCCCGAGAGAGTATTGCAGGGGCTAGGAAAAATATAATCACTCAACTACTTATCTGCACACTGTTCCTATCTGATGGAAGCCCATCAACTCAAGAAATAATAACGGTAATCCTAAAATAAAGGTTGGTTACGCATAGTTCAGTAACTGCGAGCCGACCTTTGTTTATTATAAGAAATATTGCATTTAGGCTTTACTTGGACTAGATATCTGTCTCGAGAAGGTTCAATAGAGATTCCCTGAGTGAACTCTCTCCATCCTTCGTGCATGAAAAAGTCTACCTATATTTTTAAAAAATTAAACATCCATATCTAGTTACTGGTAGGAATCGTGCAATTCTTCAACAGCACAGCAACATGCTACCCGAGCACTTTTACAGGAGTTCCTAGCAATTGGTTGCCATAAGAAAAAAAACCTTTCATCCAGTTTGGCGATTTTAGAACGAGGTAACATGAGAAAAAACCGAAGCCAATATCGGAAGAGGTTCGGATTGGGCGTTTTCCCGGCAATAATATTCTTGTCAATGGGTATACCCACATCCGCCAAAAAGAATCCCGAAGATCCAACTCAGTTAATAAAAAATTCTTCCAACACCGGAAAATCTGTTTACTTACCATTTATTTCAAAATCTCCTTCCCCAACATTTGATCTGACAATCGACTGGCTGGAAATCACGCAAGCAATACAAACTGCATCTAATGACGTGCCATTGGTAGCTGGTCGAACAACAGTAGTGCGGGCATACACCAAAACCGATCAACCAGGAGGAACAGAAAATATTCATGTTTCAATCGCAGCCTATCAAGCGCAAAGCGAATGAGCTGCAGGGCTCTTCTGAAGAAAAACGTTTGAAGTCACAACATCAAATAGTCCCTTTTGTATTTTGATACTATATTTTCTAAATTCAGGACCTTATACAGTAAGATTTGTGCCCCAAAAAGCATGGTAATATAAATGTCTTGTCCAAAAATTGCCTTAATCGACCCTACAGTGAAATGATTTGTTTTCATAGAGCTTAAATGAACAGGAGTGACCCGTTGTTCATTGATGTACCACTATCATCGGTGATAGATTCGATTGGTAATACGCCCGTAGTTGAATTGGCGCGTTTTACCGAAGGTTTGGACGGTCGAATTCTAGCTAAACTGGATTACCTCAACCCAGGTTTCTCTAAGAAGGACCGAATAGCCCGCCAGATAATCGAGGATGCAGAATCATCTGGTGAACTGCAGCCTGGTCAAACGGTCGTCGAGCTCACAAGCGGGAACACCGGTACAGGGCTGGCAATTGTGTGTGGGATAAAAGGCTATCATTTTGTAGCAGTAATGTCGAAGGGCAATTCCATCGAAAGAGCACGCATGATGTCTGCTTTGGGGGCAGAAGTCGTGCTCGTTGACCAACTGCCGGAGTCTCAACCAGGTCAAGTCTCCGGAGGTGACCTTAAACTTGTTGAGCGGGAAACGCAGCACCTGGTGGTTGAACGAAACGCTTTTCGGGCTGACCAATTCATGCTATATGGAAATTATCGAGCCCATTATCTCCATACTGGACCGGAATTCATCCGTCAATCGGGAGGAGAAATTGACGCTTTTTGCGATCTTGTTGGCACAGGCGGCAACTTTGCTGGATGCGCGGCAGCCTTTAGGGAATACAATCCCTCGATTTTGTGTTATGTCGTTGAACCAGAAGGTGCTGCCGTTCTCTCGGGTCAGCATGCTACTTATCCCAACCACCGCATCCAGGGCGGAGGTTATTCAATACCAAATCTGCATTTGCTGAATCCAGATCATATTGATGGATATCTTCAAGTGAGCGATGAGGCAGCAATCCTAACCGCACGCCGCCTGGCAAAAGAGGAGGGTATCTTTGCCGGGTTTTCCTCGGGTGCCAATGCTGCCGCTGCCTTGCAGCTTCTTAAGGGATCATGCAAGGGTAAAACCGTTGCGGTGATGATGTGCGATTCGGGATTAAAGTATCTAAGCACGGACCTGTGGAAGTTAATTTAAACAATCAAAATCAAACATTTAAAAGCTCTGGAGTTGGAGTGTGAACAATGAAAACTATCGGCTTAATAGGTGGGATGAGCTGGGAATCATCCATTGAATACTACCGCATTATTAACGAGACCGTGCGTGAAAAGCTGGGCGGCTTACACTCAGCAAAAAGTGTTATGGTTTCAGTGGATTTCGCGGAGATAGAAGTCCTTCAGCATCGAGGCAATTGGGATGAAGCCACTCAGTTATTAATCACCAGTGCCCGCCAGGTTGAGGATGCAGGTGCAGATTTTATCCTGATATGCACCAACACAATGCATAAGATGGCAGAAGCGATAGAAGAAAATATTAGCATTCCGCTTCTACACATTGCAGATGCAACAGCAGAAAGGATCAAATCGGATGGCTGGCATACAATAGGATTATTGGGGACCAATTTCACTATGAAAGAGGATTTTTACAAAGGTCGTTTGGCAAAGAAATACGGTCTGAAAGTGTTGGTGCCCGACGAGGAGGAACGTGCAGCCGTTCATAAAGTTATATACAACGAGTTAGTGCTCGGCAAAATTAACCCCGCATCAAAGGCACTTTATGAAGATATCATGGCACACCTTGTTTCAAAGGGCGCGCAAGGGATAATTCTGGGCTGCACGGAGATCGGGTTGCTTGTCGGTGATGGGGATTTCACGGTCCCATTGTTCGACACAACCCGCATTCATGCTATCGCTGCAGTCGAGAAGGCACTAGGAGAAGGACCTCCTTCAGGTGAATGAGACTCATTACTACGTACAGAGATACTCGCCTATATTCTTTCTTGATGGAATGAAGAATCTCATTTGGTCTGGTGTGAGGAATTATTTATTGTTCAATTGTTTAGTATAATTGCCACAGCTCTTCATATAAATCTAGAATCTACAACACCGATTTGTTGATCAAACCAAAACAGGAGTATATATTTATGTTTAGAAGATTATGGTTGAGAATGGCTGTTTTTTCAATGTTAATTCTTTTATGGTGTTTGATAAACCAACTAAAAAAGGAGCAAAAAGAACAGCCCCAATTAGAAATTGATATTGATGCGGAAGGTAAAATACAACCATCCCCAGCCTCTACTCAACCGGAAGTTTTTGCCGTACAAGAAAAAATTCAAGAACCAGACGACCTGACCCAGATCTCGGGTATTGGTCCCAAGATATCCGCCATATTACAGGATGCGGGAATCACAAATTATGCTCAACTTGCTGGTGCAGACGAAGATGAGATAAGGAAGATCTTGAGCGAAGAGGGGTTACGAATGGGCGACCCGGAATCCTGGATCCAACAGGCACAGGCGCTTACATACGGTGATTAATTTTTTGCCATAATAAAACCGACTTGGAAGGTGAAGGTGGATATGATGCCTAAGCCTTCATTCTAGTCTCTTACAGCACGTAGATAACACCAGATATTTTTAGCTATTTACACGGAATCCTTGGATGGATTGGGATCGTGATCCAAGGATTCCGTTGCCGCTTAATTCTTCTCTGTTTGCGGAAAATACAAATCTGAATTCTTGAAAGGAACCAGCGACATAACTACACCGTGTTCATAGAGCTTCGCTCTATCAATGATATTGCCGGTCAAGATTCCAATTGCCCCATTATCTTGCTTCGAATTCGAGCGCTTGAATACAATATCGTCTGCTTCGCCCAATTCCAACCCCTCCCGAATCAAATCTGATACCCTCGAAGGCAAAAAGAACGTCCCAGTTCTGCCTTTACCTACAAGGTCCTGAGAAATCACCACAATCCAGGCGAATGCTGTCATCTCCCCATTTACATCTTCAATGCCACCCTCTACACCCACCCAATAATCTGCACCTTTGACGATTTGAGCGGCATTTCTCGCCCTTGTAAGCGCACCGGTTAATGTTTCAGCATCTGATGCTGGTTGGGCGCACACTCCAGAAGGCACAGTAACAGTCGAAATTGAAAACACCTCGCTCGGAAACATGCGCTCAAAACCGCTCTGGACGGCATTCACTTTAACAGGATTTTGGGAAGCGACAACGATTTTCTTCATCTGGCATGAATTATTCGAACATAGATCTAAATCGTACCTTTATACATACCGCCATCTACTGTGAGCATTACTCCCGTGATATATGAGGCAGCCGGGGATACCAGGAAGACTGCCGCATTAGCAAACTCTTCGGGCTTCGCCATGCGCCCTATCGGACTATCTTCTGCCTGTTTCCTTATCTCCTCTTCGATGGAGGTGTTGTTCATTTCAGCTCGCGCTTTCATCAGTTCTTGCACACGTTCTGTTTCCGTCCAGCCCGGTAGGATGGAATTGAATCGAATTCCGTCTGATCCCAGCTCCAATGCCAGGGTTTTCGTTAAACCGACAGTCGCAGCACGAATACTGTTTGACAAGACCAGATTAGGTATAGGCTGCTTTACTGAATATGAAGTGATTGTTAAAACGCTTGCTGCGGCTGATTTACGCAAATAGGGCAGCGCAGCTCTTATTAATCGCACGTGGCTCATCAGGGAAAGATCAATCCCCTTCTGCCAGGCAGCATCATCAAAGGAATCAAATTTGCCAGCTGGAGGTCCTCCCGCGTTGGTTACCAGTATATCCAAACCGCCCATTACATCTACTGCTTGAGCTATGATTTTTTCGGGTATAGATGGATCTGAAACATCACCCGGGGCGATGTAAACATCCGCTCCGCTCTCTTTAGATAACGCTTCAGCAGCAACTGCCAAATGTTCAGAACTGCGGCTGTTGATTGCCACCCGAGCACCTTCCAAGGCAAGACCGCGCGCTGCGGCATAACCCAGACCCCTGCTTGCACCGGCAACAAGTATTCTTTTATCTTTGAGCTTTAAATCCATATTTATTCCTCCTGTAATACATCGATTATATGATCTCCAACTGTTCGTTTATCAGATCAATGTCTAGCCTGGAATTCTCCAGCCAATCAACCACTTTACACAGAGATCGCTGTGTAAAACCGTTATCATTGCTAACAAATGCGCAAGCGATGACTGCATCCTGCCACAAATCCTGGTGATCTATCTCAGCGACCGAGATGTTAAATTCACGGTGGAGCCGCGTAAGCAATGGCTTCAATCGACTTCGTTTATCTTTGAGAGATTGGCAGCCTGGCAAGTGGATATGAAGTGTGAGCAAACCGAGAGACATTATCGTATAAATTAGTACCTGTAAATTTGTTATTGTTAAATCATCTGACATAGTATAATCAACCTCATGGAAAATTCAAGAGGTTGGTTATTAGTAATTGGTGTTTTACTCATAATAGCTTTGACGGGTGTAGCTATGGTGTGGATCGTGCGTGATACCATAGACAGCACAGTATCCCCTGTGCAGTCAATGACAGGCGACTTGGGCACCCGCGTTGCGGAAGTGTTAAACCCCACGCCTACTATACTGCCGGACCCTATAACTATAATAAGAGAAATCCGTTCGCTTGCCCGTCTTGAAACCATCCAATATTCAATAGAAAAGGTCATCACGGCAGAAACCAAACAGGGCACATTCGGCTTCCTGTTTGGCGATAAGCTGCTGTTTGTAGCACATGGAACCGTGATTGCGGGTATCGATCTCGAGAAACTGGGTCCTGATGATTTGTGGGTCGATCAAAGTGTATTGTATGTTCAATTACCCGAGCCCGAGGTATTCATTGCCGCACTAGATAGCGAACACTCATATATATACGACCGCGACAAAGGTATTCTCACGAAGGGGGACATCCATCTGGAAACAGCCGCTCGGTCTGCGGCTGAAAAGGAGATCGAAAAGTCCGCTGAGGAAGACGGAATACTGAAATTGGCGCGCCAGAACGCCGAAACTTATCTCTACCGTCTATTCCGGCAACTGGGCTTTCCGGAGGTGATATTCGTTCAATCCACTCCATCCGCTGATTCATGATTGTGCATTCATATCTTAGCTGCTGAAATGATACGTTTCCGGAGAATTCTCACCTGAAACTAAATTCGATAATTCCATTCAGGGTTAGTGTATTTTTCTTGAACTAACTGCTCTGCTCGTTCTCGCTCTCCAGTTGTAAGATCAGAAAGCTGCAGGTCCAGATTTAGAGTGTCCCTGAAAGCGCTCACAAAACTATCCGCGGCTGTTTCCCAGGATATCGGATATCCCAAAGCCCCTTCTGCAGTAATTGCCCGGTTTGCCAGCCTATGGGCGGCGTCCTCTTGTGCCCTGGTATCTGGAAACTTCAACACCTGCACGACGCGCGTCAGGTCACCACAGAGCGGTAAGGACCCGTGCTGCAGCACACCTTCCTTTCGCCGCGCCTGCGCACTCCCGACGAGTTTCTTCCCATTTGCTGTTATTTCATAATTAGAGGGAATCTCAAAGCAAACCGGATTTTTATTCATCTCCTCTCCCTTCTCAATAGGACTGGCTCCAGGACCAGCACTACTTTCCTGCGCTTCAGCCGGAATGCCCAACACGTGCAAGGCACTCAGTAACGCCCGGGATAAATTGGAGTAGCTCTCCAGGATACCACCTGCTAAATGTGGGTCGTCATGTGGTCCGATCACTGAGTATGTCAGCTCGTCGGTGTGCAAGATTGCGCGACCGCCGGTAGGTCGGCGGACGAGCTCCCACCCTTGAGAAGTCAAATCCTCTAAAGAGACATCTGCCACTGATTGGGCGTATCCTAATGAGAGACATGGGGACTCCCAGGCATACAACCGCAGCGTAGGGGGAACAGTGCCTTTTCCAACTGCTTCTAAAACCGCTTCATCAACCGCCATATTCCAGGTGCCATGTGCTGGTGGGGTTTTAATTAAACGCCATGTTTTTTTTGTATAAGTCATGTTTCTGTATACCAGAAAAAGTTATTTAAAACGCTAAGGATATGGATATGGGGTTCCTGGTGGTTCAGTAAGTGTAGGAGTTGGTGTCGCCCCAGTAGGACTAGGAGTTGGTGTCGGTCCTGTCGGAGTGGGAGTTGGCGTCGCTCCAGTAGGACTTGGAGTTGGTGTCGCACCTGTCGGAGTGGGAGTTGGTGTAACTCCAGGAATTGTTGGGATTGGAATGAAGGTTCCCGAGGGGGTAGAAGTGTGAGTAGGAACAGCAGGGGCAGGCATTCCAATGCCTTCCAGCTTCAAACGCGCCATGGTTGTGAACGGACTTTTTGAATATTCCCTCCAAAGCGTAAGATAGGCATCGACTGCATTACTTTCATACCCAGTAAGCTCACTCGCAAGACCGAGCATATAATAATAACGATCGCAGGTCCACGAGGTCTTACACAGTAAACCTGGCCATTTCTGTAAAGCTACAAGCTCTTCGCGAACTTTCTTGGGGTCACCACTTGCGAATAAGGTATCTTCGGCTTGCTTAAATCCCTCCTCAAAGCGATTAGGCCACTCTTCCCGTAGAGGTACATAAACGATATATGGTTCTTGAGAGCCGGGAACGCGGTGCATTGATATTGGAATCGTCGAATCCACAAAGACGACCGGCTGTTTCCCCACTGCTTCTTCGCTGACGAAGTCTGCCTCCAGGTATTCCACTGTGGGTGGGTTAGAATCAACCGAGCCGACCAGAAGTGCTTTACCACCGTTTGGATAGGCAGCCAATATCCAGAATTCAGGCTTTTGAACCGGACGGTGGCGGACCGTAAACCAGCGCTCATTTTCACCATCGCCTTCAAAATCAAAATAGCCTGAACTCAGCGGGCTTAAACCCCAATCATACAAGTGTTCGATTACGTTGGGAAACTCGTCGGCTGGCAAGTTATCGACCAGAAATTCAACTGCGTAAGCTGGAATACAAAATTGTGATTGTATACATGCCCGGTAGACATCGTCAGGCAATTTATAGATCTCCAAGAATTCCTTGGCCGGATCGATCCATCGGCTGTTAGGAAAGCTTGGGTTTGCGATGATATCTGACATATAATCTTTTGCAACTTTTGAGTTCCCTATCAAGGAATGGTAAACTCCCAGGCGATAGCGCCATTCATCTTTGGCATCAACTGGAAAAGCTTTCCCTTCTTCATTCTCAGATGGTGGCCAGTACGTCAGTAAGGGTTCCATAATCTGAATGGCGGCATCGGGTCCCCAGAATTCAATTGCGTGGTCGACAATAAAATCACAGTAATTTAACGATTCTTCTATTGGTTCAACAATGTACTGCGCTTTGACGAATTCAAAAATTACGCCGTTCCAATGATATGTCCACTTGATCGTTACGGGACAAACGGGGAACAAAGTAGTTTCGAATACCAGATCGTTCTGCCCGCTCACGTCCTGGCTTACGACCCAATAGTTAAAAAACTCCATCCCAATGTCTGAAATATCCTTTTCTGGTACGAAAGGGAGCTTGTCTACAGGAAAACTTCCCAGATTAAATACCGCAGGCGGTTGCAGATGAAACACATTCGGTGGGTTGGTAAAGTAAAATGCCGCCTCTTCACCATCACCCTCATTACCATTAAGATCGCTGATAATCCAACCACCTTCTGATTCATTCACAAAATCAAAATGGCTCACCAGGTTCAACGCATTGAAAGCGTTCGAGGATTCTAACAACCATATATAAGCGCTGCCATCGCCCCTGACCTCTACTAAATAACTACCCAGGTAACCAGACAAAGCCTCCAGTTTGAGCATGTGCAGTTCCATACGCGGTTCCCGCTCCTGAAACCAGCGTTTCAAACTGGACAGGTCGGTTTCCCCGCTGTTAAGACTCTCTGCGATCAGATTGGCATATCGCCCTCCAGCTTTCGGATCTCCAATGCGCGCTAAGTTATATGCCAATCCCCAACGCCACGTGATTGACTGCGTTGATTCCGGAAATCTCAAAATGGATTCTTCTTGGGCTAATACTGCATATTCATAAGCAGCAAAGTAGGCAGCGTTGTCATCTCCGCGTTCCTCCAGAGCAAGAGTATTTGGGTAGTTATCCACTAAAGTTACCATGTTGTCCGCTTTTTCGGCTGTCCATTCAGTTAAATTGTACAAATTATTATTCGCCACCGGCCAGGCGGGTGTCAGGGTTGCAGGTCCTATGGGTGTAAGCGTTGGTGTTGGTGTAAGGGTTATCGTTGGTGTTCTGGTGATTGTTGGGGAAAAGGTTGGGCGTGGAGTTGTCGTTACTGTAGGAGTTTGTGTTGATGTTGGAATCTGGGTATAGGTCGAAGAAGGACTGGGAGTGTAAGTTATTGTTGGCGTTTTGGTCGGTTCAGGTGCCAAAAATGTGGGATAAGCAGCGATAATAAAAACCAAACCCAGGATGATGATCGTGAGAATGATCAAGTTAGTGAGCAGAAACTGCTTACGTTTTGTTTCTTTCTGGTCGTGAGACATTAATTTATTAGCCAACCTTACACAAGCATCAATATTGCATTCAAATTAAACGCCCGCTTCCATTACTGTCACCGCATCTAAAAAAACCTGCTCTTCGATTTCTTCCTTGAGAGGCTGTAAAGGTGGTCGCACTTGCCAGCGAGGGAATTCGTACAATCTCGATATCAAGTATTTCAGGAGCGGCGGTGCAGGAGGATAATGATCGATGATGGACCGGGCAGTATTCAATCTCACTTGCACCATTTCCAGCGATTCGCCTCGTTGGTGCGCCTCCCAGACTATTCTTAAATCAAGCGAGCATAAATTCGCCAATGCCGTAATGCACCCCGAGGCTGAATGTGCTAATGCGTAACTGAACAACCTGTCGTTACCCGATAAAACAATCAAATCTGACCCAAAAAGATCCCCTAACCGGCGAGCGTTCTCTAGATCACCGGAAGAATCCTTGATCCCTGCAAACTTTTGGGGAAAGGCGTCTTTCAAACGAACCAGCAAATCGAGCGATAAAGATATTCCCGACACCGCCGGAATGTGATATCCCAGGAGCAAGCTGCCGGATGGTACGGCGCTCTGCATTAACTGGCTGTACCAGGCAAACAATCCTTCGTCAGGTACTTGGCTGTAATAATAAGGGGGTAGGACGACGACAGCGTCCATTCCAATCTCAAAGGCAGCTCGTGTCAGTCCTATCGTTTCATCCAGGCTCGGTGTTCCAGTACCAACAAGTAATTTAAATTCGGGATGCGTTTGACGAATCGAGATCGCAGCACGCATGATCTGCAACCGTTCAGGCGGTGAAAAGGATGGACCTTCCCCTGTGGTACCAAGCAGGAGTGCTCCATGACACCCTCGCTGGGCTAAAAAATCAAGCAGGCTCAACAGATCATCTGGAACGAAGGCATAATCAGGATCCAACGGTGTCAAGGCAGCCGCGAACACACCGTTGATTGCCAATGGATTTGTCATGCAACTGATTATAATTGAAAAATACTCTTGCTTGATGAACTTACTTAACCCTGGTATATTAGTGCCGCTCTGGGTATGTAGAAATAGATATTATTATGAAAAAAGAAAATTGGAGTATAAACAATAAATCCGGATATTTAATAGCTTTCGCACTGCTTATCCTTACAAGCTGCAGTCGTTTTGTGCCGGACGATACGCCAACCCAAACCCAGGCACCAACATCCACTGTGCCAGGGATCAAGGTGCCCACTCCCACTCTGACACCAACTGAAGTGATAACTCAAGGCACAGTCACAATATGGCACTCCTTTAATGAACGTGAGATGCCTACTTTAGAAATGGTAATTAATGATTTCAGCGCTCTGTACCCCAATGTGTACTTTGATGTCTTGTATGTGCCTCTTGAAAACCTGCGAACACGCTTCGAGATAGAAGCGCAGGATGGGCGCGGTCCTACGATACTGCTAGGACCAGCGAATTGGGGTCCAACATTATATGATGCTGGGTTAATTACCGCGTTGATCGATCTCAGCGATAGCGACGTACTCGAAACACTAAACCAACCTGCATTAGGCGCAGCCCGCTATAAAAATGAACTGATTGGTCTGCCGTATTCAATCAAAGGTGTGGTCCTTTTTCGCAACAAGAACATCCTGCCCGATTCAGCAGCAACCTTTGATAATTTAATCTATAACGCCAACGTAGCCACACAGGGCGAAGTGCTTGGCGCGATGCTTGAGCGCAGTTTGATTTTTTCCGGTGCTCATTTGGAAGGTATCGGCGGCAGGCTTATGGAATCAAATGGCTTACCGGCGTTTAATGACATGAAAGGCGTCGAATGGCTTGAGTTATTAATCGCATTTGAAGAGGCCGGACCGAGCGATTACTTAAGCGACCAGGACGTTGAACTCTTCAAAGAAGGAAAAGTTGGTCTTATCATCGATGGGACCTGGAATATGAATACACTGGCAAACGCAATTGGAGCTGAAAATTTGGCGATCGATCACTGGCCGGAATTCGGCGATGGCTCACTTTCCGGCTATGTATTGCCAGAGAATCTTTATCTGAATTCACAAATCAGTGGTGATCGCCTAACTGCCTCCAAGATGTTCATGGAGTATTTCATTTCCGAAAAAGCCCAGTCCATATTCGCAGAGACAGGTTCCATTCCTGCAATGACCAATATCATAATGACGAATCCTATCACCGGCACGTTGATGACCAAGGCAATGTCAGCTCTTGCTAGCGGCTCGAGCTACCCAATAGCTCCCGAGATGGAAATATACCAAATCCCGATGGACATGGCTTTAAGATCTGTTTTTAGCGGCGCTGTAGCACCCTTTGATGCCCTCCAGACTGCAGAAGAATCTATTATTCAGGCGCTTTCAGAGCCTGAAATTACACCCACACCAACCCCCTGATTTCGAAATTTTTTAAAGCAGTCGGATTAAACCTATCCATCTACCCTAAGAACAACGCTTCAACCGCCTTTAAACATAAGGATATTTGTATATCGGAATAATGACAGTTGGCACTTCACAATCAGAGGTGAATTCCTGATAATCATAAAAAAGGATGGATTTTATTGGGTGAAGGAGGATCGTAATGCCGGTTAAAGGCTGGATTGAAGTTGATCCATATTATTGTAAAGGTTGTGATTTATGTGTTAATGCCTGCCCTCAAGATGTATTGGCGATAGACATGGATCAATTAACTTCCAAGGGTTATCATCCAGCATACCTAAAAGAAGATGCCTGTACAGGATGTGCAATCTGCGCAATAATTTGTCCAGAAGCAGCTATTACTGTTTATAGAGAAGTTCCGATTCGCTCAGATCGTCGCAAGGTTGTTAAGGCAGAGACTTAGGAGGTGTTTTGTGCCGCGTGAGTTATTAAAAGGCAATGTAGCCATGGCGGAGGCTGCCGTACGAGCAGGAGTGGAAGCCTATTTTGGTTATCCGATCACGCCCCAAACTGAACTGCTTGAATGGATGTCACACCGCCTGCCTGAACTGGGACGGATTTTTTTACAAGCAGAAAGCGAAGTCGCTGCCATTAATATGGTGTACGGCGCCGCCTGCACTGGTGTGAGGGTGATGAGCTCTTCTTCCAGTCCTGGTATGAGCTTAATGATGGAAGGGATTTCGTACATCGCCGGAACAGAACTTCCAGTTGTATTAATTGATGTTGTGCGCGGTGGACCCGGTCTAGGTAATATCGCACCTTCGCAAGGTGATTACAATCAAATCGTTCACGGTGGAGGTCATGGAGATTACC